>CAYWOT010000012.1:3069-20167 GCA_964459975.1 uncultured bacterium | reverse complement strand
GTCGACGTCGAGAGCCTGGCGGCCGGCGTCCCCGGCCAGCGGTTTCATCCAATGCTCAGCATCCTCAATGCCGGGGCCAGCAGCGGGGAGGACCTCGTCAACCACCAGGGAGACGACTTCTTCTTCGTGATCCGCGGTTCTCTGGACATGGAGATCAACGGGGCCACCGTCACGCTCGACGAGGGAGACAGCCTTTACTTCCGCGGCAACACGCCCTACCGCTGGAGGAACCCGTCCGAGCACGAGCCGACCCACCTCCTGTTCGTTTCCGCCTCCTGACGACACCGCCGCGCGAAAAAGCCTTCCGTCACGCGGAACGGGCGACCCCGTTGCGCGGACAGACCGGGGACAGCCCGCACGCTCCGCACCGGGGGGCGCGCGCGACGCAGACCCGCCGGCCGTGCCAGCCCAGGCGGGTCGCGAACTCCCACCACCTTTGCCGCGGCACGACGGCGGCGAGGTCCTCTTCCACCTTCGCCGGATCCTTGGACCGGGTCAGCCCAAGCCGGAACGAGACCCTCCCCACGTGCGTGTCGACGGGAAGGGCGGGCTGCCCGAAACAGGCGCCGAGGAGAATCGCCGCCGTCTTGCGCCCGACGCCTTTTAGCGCCGTCAATTCGTCCATGGTGCGGGGAACCGCGCCCCCGTGACGGGAGACCAGGGACGCCGACAGCTCCTGGAGGGCCCCGGCCTTGTTCCGGAAGAACCCGGTGGGGCGGATCACCTCTTCGAGCTCGTCCCGCCGGGCCGCCGCCATCTCCGCAGGACCGGGATACCGCGCAAACAGTGCCGGCGTCACCCCGTTGACCCTCTCGTCCGTGCACTGGGCTGCGAGGATGGTCGCCGCCAGGAGCTCGAAGGGCGTCCGGTACTCGAGGAGAACGCGGGCGTCGGGGTAGGCGCCGGCGAGATGGGCCAGGATGAACTCGATGCCCGTCTTCCCGCGGGCCGCCGTCATGCCGACCTCCGCCGGTAGACGACCACTTCGTACCCCTGGACGTCCACTTCGAGCTCGACGCCTTCGACCTGGCAGGTGAACAGCTTGCCGGCCCCCATGAACTCGTCGTCCGGAGTCGTCCGGAACGCGTCGCGTTCCGAGAGCCAGTCGAGCATCGCCCGCACTTCGCGGAAGCTCATGTCGAACGCGGTAATGACGTTGTAGACCTTCCCCCTGTGCGCGATGGGATAGACTTCCATCTCGTCGTCGTCCATGGGGGCCCCTTTCCTGCTTTACGCGGCACTTTTTCCTAGTATACGCTAGGATATTGCGGTTGCGCCCGAACGGGCCGCGACGGCATGCCCTTCAGGAGAGCGCACGTGCTTCTACACGACGCCTTGGTCCACCACGCCCGGGTCCACTCCCGCCGCATCGCCTTGGCGACCGAAGCCGGGGACGTCTCCTACGGCGCGCTTCTGGACCGCGTGCGGCATTACGCGGGCGGCCTGGCCCGGCTGGGAGTGCAACGGGGGGACCGGGTCGCCGTGCTCTCGCGCAACACGGCACCCTACGTCGGGCTGCTCTTCGCGGTCACGCGGCTGCGCGCGGTCCTCGTCCCGCTCAACCATCTCTTCGTTCCCCGCGAGCACACGGTCGTCCTCCGGGACGCGGCGGCGCGCTTCCTCCTGTTCGCCGAGGAGTACGACGAGGTGGTCGACGCCGTCCGGCGGCAGATGCCCGGCGCCCTCGAGTGCGTCCGGATCGAGCGGGGCGGGGGCGGGTACGACGGGTTGCCCGAAGGCCCCCGCGGAGACGTCCTCCTGCCCGCGGACTACGCCTCTCCGTCGCCGTCCGACGTTGCGCTCCAGCTCTACAAGAGCGGCATCACGAGCACGCCCCGCGGCGCGATGCTTACGCACGCCAACCTGGCGGCCGCCTCCGTCTCCGCCGCCCTGGAGCTGGGGCTGTCCCGCCGCGACGTCTTTCTCTCCTCGGGCGCGCTGCCGCTCATGGGAGCGATCGGCGGCCTGCTCCGTTTTCTGTACGTGGGCGCCACGATCGTCCTGCATCCCGAGTTCGGGCCCGAGGAGGTCCTCCGGACGGTCGAGCGGAAGAAGATCACCCACCTGCTGCTCACCCCCGCGATGATCGCCCGGATCCTCGGCCTCCCCTCGGCGGAACGGTTCAACCTGGCCACCCTGCGGACCGTGCTCTACGGAGGCAGCGCCGTCTCGCTCGACCCGCTCAAGCGCGCCATTCGCTTCTTTCGCTGCGGCATGGTCCAGTCGTACGGCCAGTTCGAGTCGACCGGCGTCCTTTCGTTCCTCGACGCGCGGGACCACTCCCTGGAGGAGGGCGCGCCCTATGCGCGCAGGTTGGTCTCGGTGGGCAAGGAGGCGATCGGCGTGGAGCTTCGCGTCGTGAACGAAGACGGCTCGCCGGCCGCTCCCGGCGCGGCCGGCGAGGTGATCGCGCGCGGCAGGAACGTCTTCGCGGGGTACCACGGCGATCCGGGCCTCACCGCGGAGGTGCTCCGCGACGGCTGGCTGCGCACGGGAGACATGGCCTCGCGGGACGAGGAGGGATACCTCTACCTGCTCGACCGGAAGCGCGACACGCTCCTGGTCGGGGGAATCTCGGTGTGCCCTCGGGAGATCGAGACTGTGATCGGCGAACACCCCGCCGTCTCCGAGGCCGCGGTGGTCGCCCTTCCCGACTATGTCCTGGGCGAGGTCCCCGTCGCCGTCGTGTCGCTCCGGCAGGGGCGGGAGGCGGACGCCGACCTTCTTCTCGCGCACTGCCGGCGGAACATGGCGCCCTTCAAGGTCCCGCGGCTGATCGAGTTTCTCCCCTCGCTTCCGCGCAACAGCGCGGGAAAGGTCTTGAAGGTCAAGCTCAAGGAGAGGCTGGCGAACGGCGACCTCGTTCACCGAACACCTGGGCGGTGAACGAGTAGAGTTCCGCACCTTCGCGCCACGCGTCGGGAGGCAGCCCGGCCTTCTCGCAGAGCTGGGACAGGAAGGTCTCCCGTCCCCACCCGTACTCGGCCGGAACCTGCGGCAGGAGCAGCCCCCGCATCGCCCCTTTCCGGATCAGGAGTCCGTGGACGCCCACGATCACGTCCTGCGGCCGAACCGGAGACAGGGGAGAAAGAACGGAGATCTCGATCCGCAGTCCGTCCATCTCCTCGGGCGTCACGGGGCAAAAGCGCGGGTCCTGCGTCGCCGCCGCCGCCGCGCATTCCTGGACGGTCCGGTACAGCGGTGCTCTCGCCTCCGTCCATCCGATGCACCCCCGCAGGGCGATCCCCCGGCGAAGGGTCACGAATGCGGCACCCGGCTCGGAGAGCCTCGCGTGCGGCGGGCGCTCCGCCGGGAACGGCTCCCCGGCGACGCGGGCCGCGGCGGCCCGGCGCGCGATGTGGAGGAGCTCCTCCTGCTCGTCGCGGGTCAATTTTCGCGAACGGTCCGGGAGCGTCTCCATGGCCCAGACCTTTAGACGTGAAACCGCACGTGCATGATGTCGCCGTCCTGGACGACGTACTCCTTTCCCTCGAGCCGAAGCTTCCCCTCCGCCTTCGCCTTGGCCATCGACCCCAGCCGCAGGAACTCCTCGCACGGAATCACCTCGGCCCGGATGAATCCCCGTTCCAGGTCCGAATGGATCTTCCCCGCGGCTTGGACCGCAGGCGTGCCCCGGCGGACGTTCCACGCCCGCACCTCGTCCTCGCCGACCGTCAGGAAGCAGATGAAATCCATCGCCGCAAGCGTCCCGCGCACGAGGCGGTCCCGGGCCGACCGGGCGATTCCCATCTCCGCGAGAAACGCCGCCTGCTCCGCCGGCGGCAAGAGGGAAATCTCCTCCTCGATCCGGGCGGAGAGGCGGATCAGGGACGCCCCCCGCGACGCCGCCTCTTCTTCGACCTCGGGGAACGCCTCCCCGGCGATGTCTCCTTCCCCGACGTTGAGGACCGCGATCAGGGGCAGGCCGCTCACGAACCGAAACCCCGACAGGATGCGGGCCTCCTCGGCGGAAGTCGAAAACCGCCTGAGCGGAACCTCCCGCTCCAGCGTTTCCGCAACCCGGTTCAGGACCGCCCACTCCGCGTCGCGCCGAGCCTCCTTGACCATCCGCTCGATCCGCTTCTGCGCCACGAGGTAGTCCGACAGCACCAGGTCCGAGTCGATCCGTCGCAGCTCCATGAGCGGATTCAGGCCCTCCGGAGGGGCGGGGTGAAAGTCGTCGGCGAAGCCCCGCAGCACGACCGCCAACACCTCGGACTCCTTGATCTTCGCCAGCGCGTCGGGGGGCAGAAGCGTTCCTTCGCCGGGATCGATCTCGACGAACGTGATCGAGACGGGAGTGAGCTTTCGCGGGCGGAAAATCTCGGCCAGCCGGTCGAGCCGGTCGTCGGGGACCTTGATCGCGCGGACGCCGGCCGCCTTCCCCAGAGCCGGCTCGTGGTCGGCTCCACCCGTAAGGGAGCGGAACAAAGTGCTTTTCCCGACGCCCGCGCAGCCGAAGAGGCCGACTTTCACGGCTTCCCGAACTCCACGGGAGCGATCCCGGCGAACAGGTCGGTTTCGGGCGGAAACGCGGCCCCCACGCGCGAGCGGGCCAGGACGAACGTCTCCTGGCAGGCGAATTCCCGGTACCCTTCCCGGGACAGGATCCGGTCGGCGTCCCTGGCCTGCGTCCTGTGACAGCGGAACGCTTCGATCTTGCGGTCGACGTACGCGGAAGTGTCCACCGCGGTCGTGAGGGACGCCCGTGGGACGCCCCTCAAGGGGACCTCCCACGCATCCAGGATCTCCTGGGCGATTTCGAACTGATAGAGCTTGACGGGCGCCCACGGTCCCGGATCTCCGGCGCCCCGGGACGGGAACCGGCCGGGATCGGCCGCCGCGTCAAACGCCTCGAGGGCGACTTCGCACATGACCTTGTGGTCCGGGTGTCCGGAAACGCCCTCGGGCCCGAAACCGATCATCACGTGGGGCCGGAACCGGCGGACCTGCCGGACGGCCTCCTCGACGATCCGGTCGCGGGGGACGCTCGCGAGCTGCCCGTCGACGAACCCCAGAAAGAAGACCTCCCGGATCCCGAGGACCTTCGCCGCGCGGCGCAGCTCCGAGGTCCGCACCGCGCCGACGTGCGCGCGGTCGGTCAGCGGGGGTTCGCCGAGCATCCCGGCCTCGCCCCGCGTCGCCGTCGCCAGAAAGACCTCGACCCCGGTGTCCGCGCACGCGGCGATGGTCCCGCCCGGCCCGAACGTCTCATCGTCCGGATGGGCGAGCAGCAGCAGGAGTCTCTTCGGCATGTCAGTGCGGCCCTGTAAGCGGCTCTTTTTTCGAAGCGTCGACTGCCGCACCACGATACCACAAAGGATCCCGCCCACGCACCCCGCCCGAGCCCCGAAACCTTTCCGTGCACGCGGAAGACAAACGAAGGGCGCCGCCTTGGTAAAGGCGGCGCCCTTCCCCCGGCAGGTGCGGTCGGCCCCATCACCTTCCCGGAGGACCAAGGACCGGTGTGTTTCTGAACCGTGGCGCGTAACCCGAACGCGCCCTACCAGTTGTATCCGGCCTCCCCGTGCTGGGTGAGGTCCAAGCCCATGACCTCGTCCTCGTCCGCGACCCGCAGACCCATGACCGCGTCAAGAATTCGGAACAGCCCCCAGGTGACCACGAAAGCGTAGGCCGCGGACACGCACACCGCCACCGCCTGCACCGCGAGAAGCTTAGGATTTCCGAAGAACAGGCCGTTCGCTCCGCCGGCATTCACGGCGACCGATGCGAACAGCCCGGTCGCGAGCGCGCCCCAGGCGCCCCCCACTCCGTGCACCCCGACGACGTCCAGGGAGTCATCGTACCCGAAGCGGCTCTTCGCCATGACCGCCGCGTAGCACAGGGCCCCGGCGACCAAGCCGATGACGACCGCCAGGGGCGGGGACACGAAGCCCGCCGCGGGCGTCACGGCGACCAGGCCCGCGACAGCCCCCGAAGCGGCTCCCAGCACGGTCGGCTTTCCCCGGTGCACCCATTCGGTGACGGTCCACGAGAGCATTGCCGCCGAGGCCGCCATGTGGGTGGCGACGAACGCGCTGGTGGAGAGGCCGCCCGCCGCAAGCGCGCTGCCCGCGTTGAATCCGAACCAGCCGAACCAGAGGATTCCGGCGCCCAGGATCGTCATCGGAAGGTTGTGGGGCGCCATGTTGTCGATCCCGTGCCCGCGTCGCTTCCTGGCGACGAGGACCGCCGCCAGCGCGCTCGCCCCCGAGGTGATGTGCACGACCGTCCCTCCCGCGAAGTCGAGCGCTCCCAGGTCCCGGATCCAGCCTCCGACGCCCCATACCCAATGAGCTACCGGGCAGTAGACGACCAGGGACCACAGCCCGACGAACACGAGGAACGTGGAAAACTTGATCCGCTCCGCGAACGCGCCGGTGATGAGCGCCGGCGTGATGACGGCGAACATCGCCTGGTAGATCATGAACGCCTGGTGCGGGACGGTCGGCGCGTACGCCGGGTTCGGCTGCAAGCCGACGCCCCGAAGGGCGAACCAGGACAGGTCCCCGATCAGCCCTTTGACGTCCGGGCCGAACGAGAGGGAGTAACCGACGAACAGCCACTCGACGCTGACCAACCCAATGACAATGACCGACTGCATGACCGTGCCCAGGACGTTCTTCCTGCGCACCATTCCTCCGTAGAACAGCGCGAGGCCCGGGGTCATGAGCATGACCAGGGCCGCCGAAAGCAGCAGGAACGCCGTGTCGCCCGTGTTCATGAACATACCTCCCTCCGGTGATGGGTGCCGACGTCGGGCGACGTGGCAAGCCCCGTGCCGAACCAGAAAACCCCGAAATTCCGGATTGTTGCGCGCAGACCGGGCCGTACGGGTTCCGACAAGGAAGTCGGCATTGCTACATTTGTGAACGTTTTTCGACCGACGGAAACTCCCGCGCCGCGCGGGAGAGCTTCGCGGGGCGCCGGGGCCGGGCTACGGGCCGCCGCCCAGATGGCGGGACAGCCGCTCCCGCAGGTAGAGCCTCGCGAAATGGACGCGGGATCTGACCACCGGGACCGAAAGGCGCAGCACCCGGGCGGTCTGTTCATGGGACAACCCCTCGCGGTCCGTGAGGAGCAGCGCCACGCGGTACTCGGGCGGCAGCTCACCGGTAAACTTCCGGATGGCGGCAGAGAGGTCGGCGTCGAGGGCCTTCACCTTCGACGTCCAGTCCTCGACCGAGCCCGCGTGCGTCCCCCTAGGGGTGAACTCCGGAAGGAACGGCTCGATGGCCACCGTGTCGGACGACGCCCGCCGCCGAAGCCGCCGGAAGCACGCGTCCACGCAGGCCCGGTACATCCCGGAAGAGAGCGGGTCCTTCCCCTGCGGCCCATCCCCCTGCCGGACCACGGCCAGGAAGACCTCCCGCGAGACTTCCATGGCGTCGCGCTCGTCCATGAGGAGCGAGTGCGCGAGGGCGTAGATCTTCCGGTGGTACTTCGCAAACAGAAGCTCGAGCGGGTCGAACATCCTCCGGGAAGCGTTCCCCGTCCGGCCGCCGCCGGAGGCGCGCTCCGCCCTCATCGCCGCATTCTTCGCCGCCATTCCCTCCTCCTTCACTCGCCGCTCGCCGTCCGCTCCTCGACGCCCTCCGTGAACGGGGCGTGGCGGGGCCCGGGGTGCGCGTCGGCGGCGACGGACCGCTCCGCCGGCGGAAGGTAGATCGTCACGGTCGTCCCCAGTCCCGGCCTGCTGGCCGCCCCGACCTGCCCCCCGCTCTGCGCGACAATCCCGGCGACCGCCGCCAGGCCCAGTCCCGCGGCATCCTCCTTCGTCGTGAAGAACGGATCGAACGCCTGCCCGAGCACGCGCGGGTCCATCCCGCATCCCGTGTCGCTTACCGAAAGCTGCACGTACTCGCCGGAGACAATCGAGCCGTCCGCGGCGCCCCGCTGCGCGCCGACCGAAACGCGGGCTGTTTCGATCGCGAGGGCCCCGCCGTCGGGCATCGCGTCCCGGGCGTTTTCGACGAGCTCCAGCATCACGCGCTTCATCTGCTCGGGGTCGACCCGGACCGGCTCCGGCCCCTCCCCGAGCACCGTTCGGACTTCGATGCCGTCTCCCGCCGCGAGGCGAAGCCGCTCCCGCATGAGCGCGACCAGGACGTTGAGATCGACGACCTCGGGAAACAGAGGCTGCCGGCGCGCGAACGCGAGCAGCTCCTGAGCCAACGAAGCCGCCCGCCTCGCCGCCTTCCGGATCGGCTCCACGTCCCGCGAAGTGACGCCGTCCTTGCTCCGCATCGCCAGAAGATCCGTGCACCAGAGGACGACGGTCATCAGGTTGTTGACGTGGTGGGCAATCCCGCCGGCCAGAGCCTCCAGGGCCTCCGGTTCGGCCGGCGCGACCGCGGGTACGTGGCGGAACCCGCCCGGGCGAAAAACGTCCGCCTCCGAAGTGCTCATCGCGTGCCCCCCCCCTCCCGGACCCGCGCGCGCAACGCCTCGGTCGGTTCCGTCTCGGCCGGTGCCTGCTCCCCGTTCCTCCCGGAGCGGCGCCCGGTCCGGCGTTTTCGCCGCACGGCCGCCCGGTCCAGCTTTGCGATCTCCCCGCCCGGCGCCGCCACCGCCTCCTTACGCTGGGCCAGGAGGCGCTCCAGCGTCTCCTCCAGCGCCTCGACGGTGACGGGCTTCGTGATCAGCTCGTGGACCCCGAGGCGGTCGGCCTCCGCGGCGATCTCGCTCGTCGGATAACCGGTGATCAGGATCCGTATCGACTCCGGGTCGGACTTCTCGACCAGATCGAGGAACGTCAGCCCGTCCATGTCGGGCATCCAGTAGTCGCAGATGATGACGTCGAAGCTTTCCATGCCGATCGCCTCCAACGCGTCGGATATGGTCTCGACCGCCCGCAGCCCGCAGCCTTTCAGGCCGAAGTACAGCGAAAGGGCATCCTGCGTCCACGGATCGTCCTCGATCAGCAGGATCTTCTTCTCACGAAGTTCGTCGTAAAGATTCATGGCGTCCTCGTCCTGTCCGCGGCCGATTGCCGAACGAAGCCTGCAGGGGCCGTGCCACGACGCGCCGTTTCTGGGAAAACGCCCGAAAAGAAAGAGGGTACGGCCCGGGCCCCCGGCGTCCGGCTCCCTGCGGGGTCCTCCGGATTTCTAACTTTTCCAAAAAGGCGATAACTTTTGTGATCCGCCGGCCAAAGCGCCGTTCGCCGCACGGGCGGCGCCCGAAATCACCCGGCCGGGTCCGCCCCGGCGACGGGAAGGGCGATCCGGAAGAGGCCCCCTCCCCACCGGCTCGACTGGACGGTCAGCGATCCTCCGTGGTCGGTGATCACCCGGTGGCTGAAGCTCAGGCCGATGCCGTACCCTTCCTTGCGGGTCGTGTAGAACGGATCGAAGATCCTGCCGCGAAGGTGCACCGGCACCCCGGGGCCGGAATCGGAAACGTCGATCAGCACCGAGTCGCCCCGCTCGCAGGACTTCACTTCCAGGCGTCTCGCCTCGCCCATCCCGTCCATGGCCTGCACCGCGTTCGTCACGAGATTGACGAGGACCTGCTCGAGGAGGTCCGAATCGGCCCGGCACCGCGGAAGCGCGGTCGAGAGGGACCGCCGGATCCGCACGCGGCGTTTCCGGAGGAGGACGGCGGTCGACCGCAGGGCTCCCCGGACCGCCTCGTTTACGTCCACGAGATCGAGCGTCGGGGGAAGCGGCTTGGCGAACTCCATGATCCGCTGGATGACGGAGCTGATCTTCGCCGACGCGGACCGCAGATGCTCGACGACCGCTTCCAGCTTTGCCCGCTCCTCCGGCTCGAGGCCCCGGGACGTGCCCACGATCTGCTCGACCGCCGAGAGGTAGATGTTGATTCCGGAGAGAGGATTGCGGATCTCGTGCGCCATCCCGGCGGAGACCTGGCCGAGCGACGCAAGCCTTTCCCGGAAGGCGGCGAGATGCTCGAGCTCCTTCACCCGCGTGACGTCCAGGGTGCAGACGAGCGCCGCGGGAGCGCCCTGGTGTTCGATCGGCGCGGAGCGGCACATGAGCCATCTCGTCCGCGCTCCCTCCTCGTCACGCCCGGGTACGAGGAACCGGAACTCACCGCCGGGCTCGCCGGGCGAGCCGACGCGGTCGCGGAAGCTCGCGAACGCTTCGCGGTCCTCGGGATGAACATCGAGCAGCCTGCCGAACTCGGCCGTGTCCGCAAGCGGCCCGGAGATCGCCTCGTCGGCGCCATTCCGGAAGACGACCTTCCCGTCCCGGACGACCGAGATCCCTACCGGCAGCAGCTCGACGAGCGAGCGGAAGCGCTGCTCGCTCTTGCGCAGGTCCTCTTCCGCCCACTTCCGCTCGGACACGTCGAGGACGCTCAGTACCAGGCCCGCGACCTCGCCTCCCTTATCGAGGACCGGCAGCAGGCTCCAGTCCAGATATCGCGTTCCGCCCTCGCGGCGCCCCGACTCCTGCGCCCGGGCGAAAAACGGCTTTCCCGTCGAAAGCACGTCCCGGAAAGACGCCATGCGCCCCTCGTCGGCATCGAGGGCGAAGTAGTTCTTCCCCGCGTAGAACACCGGGGTCCGGCCGGCGGCCCGCGCATAAGCCCGGTTGACGCGGACATAGGTGAAGTCCCGCGCCAAATAGGCGATCCCGACGTACGTGGTGGAGAATACCTTCTCGAGAAGCTCCGTCGTTTCCGCAAGGGCGCTTTCCGCCATCTTGCAGGCCGTAATGTTCGCCAGGAAGCCCTGGTAGAAGGCGATGCGGCCCCTCTTGCCGCGCACCGGCACCGCCTCGTCGAGAAACCAGACGATGCGGCCCTCGCGGGCGACCATCCGGTACTCGGCCCGGAACTCCTTCCCCCCCGCCACCCGCGCGGCGTACTGCTCCTCCACGCCGCTCCGGTCGTCCGGATGCATGCGCGCCGCGAACAGCCCCGGGTCGGCCAGCAGCTGTTCCGGAGTGAACCCGAGGACCGATCCGATTCTCGGGCTCACGTACGTGAACGCCCCGCCCGTCCCGGCCGCCCTCACGTAGGTGACCGCCGGGTTCCTTTCCACGAGGATCCGGAACCTCGCCTCCGCCTCGGACAGCTCCTCCTCCAGCGCCTTGCGCTCGGCGGCGGCACCCAGGAAATGCGCAACCGCCTCGACGAAGTCGACGTCGACGACGGGGTGAACGCCCCTCGGCCCGTACACGGCGAGCACGCCGCACGGTCGGCCGGCGGTCCCCGGAACGGGAACGCCGACGCCCCCGACGACGTCTTCGGGGAGGCCCTTGGGAGGCCGAAAGCGGGAATCGGCGTCCAGGCGGCCACAGACCACGGGACCGCCGGCATCGGCGACGTAGCCGGCAAAGGTCCCCGGTTCCGCCGCGATCCTGCGCGCGAGGCGTTCGGGGAATCCCCCCCACGGACGGACCGTCCCGTCCGGCGCAGTCTCCCAGACCACTGCGACCGACATCCCCAGCGCAACGCACGCCGCGCGGGCGCTTTCGCGTGCGAGACCGGCCCGGTCGGTTCCGGCCATTGCAAGCCGGTGCAGGTCCAAGAGGGTTTCCTGATTGCGGCGGCCTCGCCGCAGGGCCGTCTCGACCGCCTTCTGACGCGTCGTATCGAGGAGCACGCCCAGGAGCAGGGGGCTGTCCCCCATCCGGGGCAACGGGGAGATGCGCACTCTCGCCCAGATCGGCCCGCGGCGCGTTACGAACTGCTGCTCCTCGTCGACGAGCGGCAACCGGCCGTCGGTCAGCGCATCGAACAGCTCCCGGTCCGGCCCCTTCCCTTTCGGACGCAGAAAGCCGGAATAGGGGCGACCGCGGAGTTCCTCCCTGCGGAACCCGAACTTCTTTTCGAGAGCGGCATTGACCAGGACGAACCGCCCCGCCGAATCGAGAAGACACAGCGCGACGGGCGCCCGTTCGAATATGCCGAACAGCTGGTTGTCGGTGTGCCGGAGCTGCTCCTCCATCCGGATCCGCGCGCGCGTCTCCTCCCGCAGCTCCCGCTGGATGACGTCGTACTCCCGGCGCTGCGCGAGGAGGCGCTCCAGCAGCTGCCGCGCGTGTCCGGCCCGCTCTCCCGGCGGGCCGCCGCCCGCATCCTCGCGACGCAGCCGGACCACGCAGCCCGACACGGCGGCCCCCCCCACGCGCAGGGGCGTCGCCGTCACGACCAGCCGAACCGCCCGGCCGTCCTTTCGCGTCATTTGCGCCTCGACGTGCTCCGCACGCCTCCCCTTGAGGACGGGTGATAACGAAAAGGCCCGACGCCGGCCCGCGCCTCCGACTTTGCGCGCCCCGGTTTCCCCCGTCCGCAGGACGAGCGGGAACGCCTCGCGAAACGGCCGCCCCACCGAATCTCCCCCGCACAGGTCGCCCGCGGCGGCGTCCGCCGCGGAGATCCGGCCCTTCGCGTCGCAGACCAGAACCGATTCGCAGGGAAAATCGGGACGGATCGGCGAAGGCGACTCCCGGCGGGTTCTTGATTTCCCGGCGGCGCCGCCCGACCGTGGCTTCTTTGCTCTCATCGGTCGGATTCCACCTCATGGAACGCCAGAACGATCGCGTCCGGCAGGGCCCCGAACCCGTCGATCCGGCGGGCATCGACGAGCAGCGTCTTGCGTCCGATCGACGGAAAATCGTGTTCCACGACGATGTTCTCGCAGACCTGCTCCTCGCGCACGCGTTTCTCCAGGAGCGTGCGGATCGCCGGCGGGCACCACGCGCCTTTCCCCAGTTCGAAGATGGGCCGGTGCGCCCCCCGCCGCGGATCGAGGCGGAAGAAGTCGTAGAACGACCGGTTGCCGGACACGATGCGGCAGTCCCCGTCCAGAAGCACCTGGGGATCGCGGCTGATGGCGATCGCCTCCGTCCCGAAGCGGAACGCGTTCGTCCGGACTTCCGACTCGCGATTCGTCAAGTCCACCTCGGTAAAGGAAAGAACGGCGCCGTCGATCCGCTGGTCGGCGGTACGGTACGGCCGGACCATCATCTCGTACCGGCGCCCCTGGCGGTCCTGGACATGTTCGGCGATCGGCTCGAACGTCCGGTCGACCCGGCGGAGCTTCTCCTCGAGCCCTTCCACGTGCATGTTGAGGTTGACGTCGCCGATCGGCCGGCCGACGTCGGAGGCGATCAGGTTGAGCATCTGCTCGGAACGCGGCGTGAACCGGCGGATCCGCAGCTTGGAGTCCACCATGACCAGCGGGATCTGGGTATTGGCAATGAAGTTGTTGAGATCGTTGTTGATCGAGACCAGCTCCACGTTGCGGTTTTCCAGTTCCTCGTTGAGCGTCGTCAGCTCTTCGTTGGTCGACTGGAGCTCCTCCTTTGCCGTCTCCAGCTCCTCGTTCGTGCTCTGCAGCTCTTCGTTGCTCGACTGGATCTCCTCGTTCGCGGAGCGCAGCTCCTCGTTCGACATCCGGTACTCGGCGACGACCGACTCCAGGTATTCCCGCGTCTCCTGCAGCTCCTGTTCGAGGTTCCGGACGTACTCCTCGGTTCCGGGCGGGCCGTCGCCCCCGGAACCCTTCCGCCTGGGCGGTTGCGCGGGAGACGAAGACGCCTCATCGAACAGGACGAGAAAGTTCCGCGTCTCGGCCGACGGACCCGGCAGGGGAATCACCTCGACGGCGAATGCACGCTTCCGGTTTCCGCTGGTGAGATGAAGTCCTTCCCGTCTCACGGACTTCCGCTCTCGCTTTGCCCGAACGGTCGCCCTGCGAATCTCCCCGCCCAGTCCGCCGCGCGCCATGCGCAGGAGATCGAAGCTTGCCGGTCCCGCGGGCGGCGCGAGATAGGTCTCCGTCGCGCCCCGGAACTGCACGATCTCCATCTGGTCGTTGATGACCACCCCGGGGGGCGCATACCGTCCCAGGACGATCTTGTTCGCTTCCGCATCCAGCCTCTCGACGGTCCAAACCGGCTCCCGGACCTTGCCGCGCCCGTCCGCGTCGGCATGAGCGATCCGCGTCCCGAAGTCGAGCACCGGCCGCGCCACGGATATCTTCTTGCGGTAGATCTTGTTCTTTCTGTCGATCCGCTCGAACAGGCCTCCGTGCTCCCCGACGGATTCGGACTCGCCGAGGAAGAGAATCCCGCCGGGATTGAGCGCGTAATGGAAGCACGGGATGATCCACTTCTGGGACGCCGCCTTCATGTAGATCAGGACGTTGCGACAACTCACCAGATCGAGCCGCGAAAACGGGGGGTCCTGCGCGACATTCTGCCGGGCAAAGATGCACATGGTCCGGATCTGCTTGTTGATCTGGAAGCCGCGCTCCGTCCGATCGAAGAATCGCTGCAGGCGCGCGGGCGAAACGTCGTGCCGGATGTTCTCGGGATAGATCCCCGTCCGGGCCGCGTCCAGGGCGAACTCGTTGATGTCGGTGGCGAAGACCTGGAGCGACACCGAGGTTGCCAGCTCCGCTGCGACCTCGAGGAAACCGATCGCAAGCGAGTAGGCTTCCTCTCCGCTCGAACACCCCGGGACCCAGATCCGGACGGGGGATCCGGGTTCCGCACGTTCCCGGACGAGCCGCGGAATGACCTCCGTCTTGAGGGCCTCGAACGCCTCCGGTTCCCGGAAAAATGAGGTGACGTTGATCATGAAATCCTGGAAGAGGCTGGCACGCTCCTCGGGCCGCTCCTTGAGCAACTCGATGTAGTCCTCGATCTTGGCCATCTTCCTGACGACCATCCGCCGGTAAATGCGCCTCGCCAACATCGCCTGCTTGTACCCGGAGAAGTCGACGCCGGTGTCCCGGCGCAACAGGGCAAAGATTTTCGCGACCGCCGACTCTTGGCTCTCTTCCCGCTCGCCGGAGGCCCGGCCGGCGATCGCCGCCAGGGAGTGCCGCGCGATCCTTCCGACCTCCCGGCCGATCTCGTCGGGCGAAAGAATGACATCGACGCAGCCGGTCTGCAGGGCGCTCTTCGGCATCCCGGGGTATTTCGCGCTCGCCTCGTCCTGGGCAAAGACGATCCCGCCCCCCGCCTTGATCGCCCGGATCCCCTCGGAGCCGTCCAAGCCGGTGCCCGACAGGATGACCCCGATCGCCGCGTTCTTCCGGTCCTCCGCCAGGGACCGGAAGAACGCATCGACGGACATGTGGGGCGTCCGCCCTTCGGGAGCGCATTCGACCCGCAAGGCTCCGCCAGCGATCCGCAACGTCGTGTTCGGGGGAATCACGTACGCCTTGTCCGGCTCCACCTGGAGCCCGTCCACGGCGTGGATCACCGGAATCTCCGCGCTTCGTTGCAGGATCTCCGGCAGCATGCTGCCCTTGGGGTCCATGTGCTGCACGATGACGAACGCCATCCCGGTCCGACTCGGCAGCGCCTTGAAGAACCTCTGCAGCGCTTCGAGCCCCCCGGCGGACGCGCCGATCCCCACCACGTAAAAGTCCGCCGGCCGTCCGGGGTGGCGTCTCTTCCGCCCGGCCTCCGCTTCGGTTGCCGCGCCCGCATCCCCCCCCTCCCGGAAGCGTGTGCGGAATGGGCGGCCTCGGCACGAGTCTTGTCGTTGTCGGTGGCGGCACTCCGGGCGGCGGACCGTTTCTTCTTCGTCCGCCCGACCGCCTGCTTCGAGCCGGTGATCTGTCTCGACATCGGGGATCTCCCTTCGCTGGATCCGGAACCACCGCAGAGACCAGGCGACGGACCGTCGCTTTTCGCCGAAAGTTATATTGTATCGCAACCGGGAGCCGTTGCCTTCGTCGTCGCCGCGGCCCCGGAAACCGGACGCCGTGCTTGCGGGAAGGCCGGACCCGACCGCGGCGTCCGGAACGTCGCCGCGCCCGGCGACATCGGAGAAGACATGGAAAGCGAGCGGAAGGTCACGCGGGACGAGCTGATCGCGGAGATGCACCGGACGGTGGACCGTCTCGCCGAAGACGGGGCGGACCGCGGCGACATCAAGCTGCTTGCGCGCACCCTTCGCGAGCTGCGGCACTCCTTCCGCGTCCTCGCCGACTACGACGACGTGCCCAAGGTCACCGTGTTCGGGTCGGCGCGGTCGCGCCCCGGCTCCCCCCCGTACCGCCAGGCGGAAGACTTCGGCAGGACGATGGCGGGCAAGGGATGGATGGTGGTCACCGGGGGAGGCGATGGCATCATGGAGGCCGCCCACGTCGGGGCGGGGCAGGACCTCGCGATGGGAATCAACATCCTGCTGCCTTTCGAGCAGGGGGCCAACCGCATCATCGCGGGCGACCCGAAGCTCATTCACGTGAAATACTTCTTCACGCGCAAGCTTCTCTTCGTCAAGGAATCGGACGGCGTGGCCCTCTTGCCGGGGGGGTTCGGCACGCTCGACGAGGCGTTCGAGGTCCTGACGCTCCTCCAGACGGGCAAGAGCAGCCTTTTTCCCCTCGTGCTGCTCGACGAGCCCGGAGGCGACTACTGGCGCATCTGGCGGGAATTCGTCGAGGGGCATCTCCTCAGCCGCCGCCTGATCTCTCCCGAGGACCTCTCGCTGTTCCGCGTCACCGACGACGTCGGAGAAGCCGTGGAGGAGATCACGGGCTTCTACCGGGTCTTCCACAGCATGCGGTACGTGGGAAAGGAGCTCGTGCTCCGCCTTCGCCGCCCCCTCGCCGACGCCGCGCTCGCCCGGATCCGCGACGACTTCTCCGACATCCTCGCCTCGGGCTCGTTCCACGTGGGGACGAGCCTCCCCGACGAGGAGAACGAGCCGCGCCTGGCCGGCCTGCCCCGGCTGATCTTCCGCTTCAACCGGAAGAATTTCGGGCGGCTCCGGATGCTGATCGACTTCGTCGACCGGGAAGCGGGATAGACGCCTTACGGAGCGCGGGCCGCGCGGCCGGCTCCGGAAGCGGGAGTCACACGGCGATGCCGTCCAGGACGTCCCGAACGACGCGGGTGAGAACTTCGGCGCGGTACGGCTTGGGAAGGAACGCGGACGCTCGGGAGAACTGCGCGGCCCCGTGGACCTCGTCGGCCCGCAGCCCGCTGGAGAGCACGATCTTCGCCCCCGGGTCGACCCTCAGGATCCGTTCGAGGACCTCGAGGCCGGACATGTGGGGCATGGTCAGATCCAGGAGCACCAGGTCGATCTCCCGCCGCCTGTCCAGGAAGAGGTCGATGGCCGCCTCGCCGTCCGCGGCGGTGATCACGCGGTATCC
>CAYWOT010000012.1:0-3059 GCA_964459975.1 uncultured bacterium | reverse complement strand
GATCATCTCCTCGTCGTCCACGAGCAGGATCGTCTCCTTTCCCCGCGTGGAGCGCCGCGCGCGGGGAACCGCCGGGGCTTCCTCCGGGAGGTCGGTCGAGCGCGGGAAGTAGCACCGGAACGTCGTGCCCGTTCCGGGCTCGCTGTCGAGCGTGACCCATCCCTCGTGCTGCTTGATGATCCCGTAGGCGGTGGACAGGCCCAGGCCGGTGCCGCGTCCGAGCCCCTTGGTGGTGAAGAACGGCTCGAAGACGCGCCGCTGGGTGGCCTCGTCCATGCCGATGCCGTTGTCGGCGATCGACAGGACGACGTACTCGCCGGGACGCGCGTACGTGTAGACCCGGCAATACTCCTCCCCGATCGTCACGTTCTCCGCCCGCACCCAGATCGCCTTGGCGTCGGCCTCCCGGGCGCCCGCCTCCCCGCGCTCCAGCCGCTCCATGATGGCGTCGCGGGCATTGACGCACAGGTTCATCAGCACCTGGTGGACCTGGTTCGAATCCACGCGGGCGGACCACAGGTCGGGGTCCACGCCCACGGCCACGTCGATCCGCTTGTCGATCGTCTGTGAGACGAGGTGCACGACCTCCCGCACCACCTTGCCCAGGTCCGCCGGCCGCCGCTCGAGCGAAGTGCGCCGCGAGAACTCGAGCAGCTGCCGGATGAGGTGAGCCGCCCGCTCCGAGGCCTGGATCGACTCTTCGATCGCCAGGCGCGCCCGCGAGGACGGCGCCAGCAGCTTCCGCGCGAGGTCGAGGTTGCCAAGGATCCCGGTGAGGATGTTGTTGAAGTCGTGCGCGACCCCCCCCGCGAGCGTCCCCACCGCTTCCATCTTCTGCATGCTCACGACGGCCCGTTCGAACCTGCGCCGCTCCGTAACGTCGGTCCCCGCCGCGAGGACCGAGCCCGGCACGCCGGACGACCCGCGCACGGCCGCGAAGTTCCACACCACCATCCGCTCTTCGCCCGACTTCGTGAGCAACGGGTACTCCGTCGCCGGCAGCACCTGCCCGGCCAGGGTCTCCTCGCACGCGCGCCGGAAAGGCGGAAGGACCCCGTCGGGAAGGAGAAAGTCGGCGACCCGGCGTCCCACCGCCTCGGGCGCCGCGTAGCCCGTCACCTCCTCGCACTGCCGGTTGAACAGCAGGATCTCTCCGTCCGGCGCAATCTGGAGGACGAGCATGGCCGCCGCGTCGAGAACCTTCGTGGAAAAGTCGCGCTCCTTGCGCAGCTCGTCGAGCGTCTGCGTCCGGCGCGTCACGTCGCGGAAGATGAGCATCCCCAGCGGCCCGTGGTATTCGGGTTTCCACGCCTTGTTCCGGAACGCCCGGGGGGCCCAGGCCGCGGTGATCTCTCCTTCGAAGCGGCTCCCGTCGCTTCGCCGCATCTCGACGGTCGCAAGCGATTCGGATTCCGGGCCGGGGGGCGCGAGGATTCGGGAGACGACGTCGGCGTCCGCCGCCGGCGAGAACAGGATCGCGGGATCCTGCCCCAGCATCTCGTCCTCGGACGGGTACCCGAGCAGCCGAACCGCCGCGGGGTTCACCCGCACGATCGCGCCGCCGCGCACCAGGACGACGCCGTCGCGCTGGGACTGAAGCAGGTCCCCGTACGACTTTTTCGCGCAGACGAACATCTCGTGGCGTCTCGCGCTCAAGACGGCATTTCCCACTCGGCACGCCATGGCCGCCAGGGCCTCCGTTTCCAGGCGGTCGAAGGCGTTTTCCCGGCTGCCGGCAATGGAGAGCACCATCGGTGGGGACCTCTTCACCTCGATCCGGACGGACGCGACGCTTCGGACGCCGCAGCCTTGCGCCGCGCGTCGCCAGAGGGCGGTCCGCGGGTCCTGCGCCACGCGGTTCACCACGCACGGTTCCCCGGTCCGGACAGCCGCCCCGGGAGGACAGGTTCCCTCGGCGGAATCGTCCCAGCGCGCCGCGACGGCGGCGAGGAACTCCGAGCACTCCCCCGCCTCTTTCACCACGCGGACGGATCCGTCGGGCTCCGCGACCCCGATCCATGCCAGGCAGACGCCCTGTCCGCGGACAAGGCCCTCGCAGACCTCGCCCAGGATCCGGTCCTCTTCCAGCATGCCGATCAGCGAGCGGTCGACGTCCGCGATCAGCCGGAACCGGCCCTCCAGCCTCTGTCGGAGGAGAAACCACCGCTCCGTGAGCACGAACCCGACCCCCAGAAGGAAGGAGACGGAAAAGTCGATCACGTCGATCGTCGGGTCGGAAATCGCCAGGGCGGGGTTTCTGAAGGACGCGACGAGGGTGTAGAGCCGCACGCATCCGGTCACGGCCAGCGCGACCGAGACCAGGAGCCACGGCCGGCCGAGGCGGCCTCGGTGCACAAACCGGAACGAAAGATACGCCGCGACGAACTGAAACACCACGGCGCTCGGAAGCAGGGCGACCACGATCTTCCCCCCCTCGTTTCAAAGGCCGGTGCCGTCGCTTCGACCGGCCCTCCTCCTGTTCTTTCGGCACTTTACCGGAGAAAAATTAGTGTCTTCTTCAGCCGGTACGCCGATCCGCCGATCGGGAAACCGGCGGCTGCGGCCAACGGATGCGTCCGCGGACCCGGGTCGGGCGTCAGACCTCGCACCGGTCGCCCGTGACCGCTTCCAGCGCCCGCCCCAGGTCCCCGATCCGGTACGGCTTGGCGATGACCCCGCGAAACCCGAACCTTCGGAAATCGGACATGATGGGGTCGGTGCAATACCCGCTCGACACGATCACCCGGGCCTCGGGGGCGGCCTCGAGCAGCCTGCGGACCGCCTCCTTGCCTCCCATCCCTCCGGGCACCGTGAGGTCCATGATCACGGCGTCGAACGGCGCTCCGGCGTCTTTCGCCTCGACGTAGGTCCTCACGGCGGCCGCCCCGTCGGCGACCGCGACCCCCCGGTATCCCATCGCCTTGAGCATGTCGAGGGCGACGGTCCGAAGAATCTCCTCGTCGTCCATGACGAGGACCTTCCCCTTGCCGCGGCCGATCTCGTCCGCGCGGGCCGGACGCTCCGCAATCCGCCCCTTCGCCGACGGCAGGTACACCATG
>CAYWOT010000011.1:18005-20181 GCA_964459975.1 uncultured bacterium | reverse complement strand
TGCTTCGTGGGATCACGGTTCCGTTCCTTTCCTGCCCGGCCCCGCATTCGGAGCGGAAATGCCCGCCTGGACGGCCTCGACGTACGCCATGCGAAGGTGGTAGAGCCCCTCCGCCAGAGCGCCGGCCTCCTCGTCCGTCAGGTTCCCCTTCGTCTTTTCGCGAAGAACGTCGAGCAGGTCGATCGAATCCTTCGCCGCGGGAAGGTCCACCGGCGACCGACGGCCGTCGCCCGTCTGGACCAGCCCGAGATTGAGCATCGCCCCCATCTGCAGGGACATGACGAGGTCGAGGAACGATGGCCCCCCAATGCGGGATTTCCGAGTTTCCGGGCTTTTTTCTCCTTCGACACCCGCCGGGTCAGGACGGTTCCCGCCTTCCTCGGCGGCCGGAGGACGCGGGGGAGCGGGAGGCTCCGCCGCCTTTTCCCGCTCCTCGTCGGCGACGCCGCGGCGGTCGATGACCTTGAAGCCCTTCTTTTCCTCGTCGGACATCAGGTAGGAACCCCTTCCGTCAGGACGACCACCTCGCCGTTCTCTTCGTCGACGAAGAAGCGATCGGACTCCTTCCACTTCAATGTGATCGGCATCTTCACTTTTTCGTCGATGTGCCGCTTGAGGAAGCGCGCTCCGTATTTCAGGCTGAACCCGGAGTGGGCCAAGGCGGTGAGGCACGCCTCGGAATAGCCGAGCGTCTTGCCCGACGCGCCGAGCGACTTCCGGATTGCCTCGAGATAGATCGCCGCGATCCGCTTCACCTCGTCGAACGAGAGCGGCGCAAAGACGATCACGTCGTCGAGCCGGTTGATGAACTCGGGGGTGAACCGGTTCTCGACCGCCTTGAGGACGCTTTTCTTTACCGGCTCGAAGTCCTCCGCGCCGGAGCCGAACCCCAGGGGCCGCGTCAGTTTCCCGAGCTCGTCGGCGCCCAGGTTGCTCGTCATGATGATGATCGCGTCGGAGAAATACACCTTCTTGCCCCGACCGTCGGTAAGCCATCCCTCGTCGAACACCTGCAGGAAGAGATTGTGCACATACGAGTCCGCCTTCTCGATCTCGTCGAGCAGAACGACGGTGTAGGGGTTGTCCCGGACCTGGTTGGTGAGGATTCCTCCCCGCTCGGAGCCGACGATCCCCCGCGGCATCCCGATGAGCTTGTCCACCGCCAGCGTTCCGTTCTGATACTCGGACATGTCCACGCGCACCATCTGGCGCTCGTCTCCGAAGAGGTACTCCGCCAGCGCCTTGGCCATCTCCGTCTTTCCCACACCCGTCGGCCCGAGGAAGAGCAGAACGCCGTCGGGCCGGAAGACGTTCTCCTTGAGCGGTCCCTTGTTCAGCCGCAGCGCCTTCGCCGTCGCGGCGATCGCGTCATGCTGCCCGACCAGGCGGCGCGAAATCCTCTCCTCCATGTCGCGGAAGCGGTCGAGCACGTCCCGGCGGACGATGTCCGTCGGGGTCTTCGTTTCCTCGGAGATCACGCCGAGCACGTCTGCGCTCGTGACGGTCTTGTCGTTCTCCCCGGCGATCTCGACGCGCACGCACGCCGTGTCGATCCAGTTGATGATCTTGTCGGGAAGGCGCAGCGACCGCGCAAAGCGCTCGGACATGGAGAGGGCGAATTCGATCGCCTCCTCCGCGATCTCCACGCCGTAGTTCGTTTCCAGCCGCGGCTTCAGACCGAACAGGATGTCCCGCGTCTCCTCCACCGTCGGCTCCTCGATCTTGACGACGCGGAACCGCCGGGAGAGCGCCTCGTCCTCCTGAATGATCTCCTTGAACTCGGTCGCGGTCGTGGCCCCGATAATCTGGACCTCCCCCCGGGCGAGCGTGGACTTGAAGATGTTTGCGGCGTCGGAGGGAACCCCCATCGCCGAGCCGGCGCCGATCAGAGTGTGGGCTTCGTCGATGAAGAGGATCAGGTTCTTCCGATCCCGCACCTCGGCGATGACCTTCTCGATACGGTCCTCGAACATCCCGCGGAACACCGTGCCGGCCACCACGGTGTTCATCTGGAGGTTCACGATCTGGTGGGAGCGCAGGCGCCCCGGAACCCGGTGCGGCTCGTACTCCAGCCGCATGGCGAGTCCTTCGACGACCGCCGTCTTTCCGACCCCGGGGTCTCCCACGATCATCACCGAGTTGCTCCGGTCCTTGTGGCAGAGGTACTCGATGATCC
>CAYWOT010000011.1:0-17995 GCA_964459975.1 uncultured bacterium | reverse complement strand
CCGGTCGATCTCCCGGTCCCGCCCCACGATCGGCGGAATCCTGCCTTCGCGGGCGAGGAGGTTCAGGTTCACGCCGAAGGTCCGCAGGTTGGCGGGAAGCTCATAGCGCTTCCGGAATTCCTCGACCTTCTCCTCCCGGCTGCGCAGCTGGGTGGAGAACCGCGAAAGGGCCACCGCCGGGTCCACCCCGTAGTTCTTGAGGATCCGGGCGGGGATGGAATGCATCTCGTGAAAGATCCCCAGGAACAGGTCCGCGGCGTCGATCTGGGACCGGCGGTTCCGCTGCGCCGTCTCCCACGCGACCCGGAACACCTGTTTCGTCGCCGGGGGAACCTTGAGCCCCACCCCGAGATACTGGCGGGAAATGTTCAGGTGCTCGTTCACGGAGTACAGGACGGCTTCGACCGAAAGGCCCACGGACGCCATGAGCTCCCGGAACAGCGCCTTTTCCTCCTCCGCAAACGCGATGAACAGGTGTTCGAGGCCGAGGTAGTAATGGTGCCGACGCTGCGACTCCTCGATCGAGGCGTTGAGCATCCGGTGTCCGGATTCGGACAGCTTTTCCCGGTAGAAGGAGATCTCCATCATGGGACAGCCGACTCTCCTCTCCCGCCCGCCAGAGGCGTCGTCATACGGCCGCCCGCATCGCTCGCAGCCTCTCAACCCGCTTCTCCGTGGGGGGGTGGGTGCTGAACAGCGACATCAACCCCTTTGCGGACAGCGGGTTCATGATGAACATATGGGCCGTCGCGGGCGACGCCTGAAGCGACGCCTGCCGCGACGACCCCGAAATCTTCTCGAGCGCGCGCGCAAGCGATTCGGGCCGTCCGCAGAACCGGGCGCCGCCCGCATCGGCCTGGTACTCGCGCGACCGGGACACGGCCATCTGGACGAGCATCGCGCCGAGCGGGGCGAGAATCGCCAATGCGATCAGCCCCAGCATCCCGCCGCCCTCGTCCCGGTCCCGACCCCCCAAGCCCCCGAAAATCGCGGCGAACTGCGCGAACCGCGCCAGCATCATGATGGCCCCGGCCAGCGTGGCGGCGACGGTCCCGATGAGGATGTCCCGATGCTTGACGTGCGCCATCTCGTGGCCGAGCACTCCTTCGAGTTCGTCCGGCGTCAGCATGTTCCGGATTCCCTGCGTCACGGCGACGGCCGCGTGCTGCGGGTTTCTCCCCGTCGCGAACGCGTTCGGGGAATCCGTCGGCAGAATATAGACCTTCGGCATCGGAAGCGACGCCGCGGTCGCCAGGCGGTGAACGATCGCGTGCAGCTCCGGCTCTTCCGCCTCGGAAACCTCCCGGGCGCGGTACATGCGGAGCACGAGCTTGTCCGAGAACCAGTATGCGCCGGCGTTCATGAGCACGGCGAAGCCGAACGCCATGATCATGCCGCCCTGGCCGCCCACGTAATCACCCACCGCGACGAACAGGACGGTGAGGACGGCGAGCAGAACTCCGGTCTTCAGCGCGTTTCCCATTTGTGCCCTTCTTCTCCTTTCATGCCTATTGATTCCATTATATCCTCATCCGTTCCAGCCACTCCTCAAATTCGGATCCTCGAATGCGGCGAGCCGCTCGACGAGCGAGAGAAACTCCTTCGATTGCTTCTTCGGAACGGCGACTTGCAACACCACGTACTGGTCGCCCCGCAACGCCCCCCGCGGCGCCGCGACGCCGCGCCCTTTCAGCCGAAGCGTTCTTCCGCTGGACGAGCCCGCCGGCACGGAAACCGTCACCGGCCCGTCGATCGTCGGGACGGAGATCTTCGCACCCTTCACCGCCTCGGAGTAGGTGATCGGGAGATCGATGTAGATGTCGTCGCCCTCCCGCCGGAAGTACGGGTGCGGCACCATGCGCAGAAGCACGACGAGATCGCCGCGGCCTCCCGGCCCGGCCGCGTCTCCGCCCTTGCCGGGCACCCGGATGGTCGATCCGTCCCGCGCGCCCGCGGGAATGCGGACCTTGATGCGCTCGATGCGTTCCGTGAATCCGCCGCCCCCGCACTGCGCGCACGGCCGCCGGTTCGACCGGCCGGTCCCCCGGCAGGCCGGACACGCCGCGGGCCGCAGGTACTGGAGCTCGCGCACCGCGCCCTTGGCCATGTCGAGAAAGTCGACGGAGAGCTCCATCGTGAGGTCGGCGCCGCGCGGCGCGGCGTGCCGGGCGCCACCTCCCCGGAACAGGTCCCCGAACACGTCGCCCAGGTCGAACGCTTCGCCGTACGAATACCCGCGGGCGTCGACCCCGGGACCGGAGTGCCACCGGAACGGTCCGCCCGCGCCGGATCCGCCGGTGAAGACCCCCTTGCGGATGGCATCGTATTCCGCCCGCTTCTTCTCGTCCCCGAGGACCTCGTGCGCCTCGTTGACCTCCTTGAACCTTCCTTCCGCCGCCTTGTCGCCCGGGTTCACGTCCGGATGATGCTTCTTCGCCAGACGCCGGAACGCCGTCCGGATCTCGTCCGGCGAAGCGTTTTCCGCAACCCCCAGGATCTCGTAATAGTTCTTCTTGGGATCCATCCCCTACCCGGCCGCCCCCGCGCGAAAAAGTCCGGGGAGCGTTGCCGCTCCCCGTCTCGATCGCCGTCGGGCTATTGGATGTCCACCTGGATCTGCTTCGGTTTGGCCTGCTCCTTCTTGGGAAGGTTCACCTCGAGAACACCGTCCTTGAACCGGGCGGTCACCTTGTTCGCATCGACGGACACCGGGAGGGAGAAGGAGCGCTGGAACCCCCCGTACGACCGTTCGATGCGGTGATAGCTCTCCTCCTTGACCTCCTTCTCGAACTTGCGCTCTCCCCGCAGGGAGAGGATGCCGTCCTTGACCTCCACGGCGATCTGGTCCTTGTCCACGCCGGGAAGCTCGGCCTTGACGACGACCGAATCGTTGGTCTCGTAGATGTCGACGGCCGGCGTCCACATGCCGGTCCGCAGGCCCTCGTCCCTGCCGCGGGAGCGGGCCAGCGCGTCCTCGAAGATCTGATTCATCCGTTCCTGGATCGCAGGCAGGTCGCGGAACGGGTCCAGCCACCGTACGATCGCCATCGTGCTTTCCTCCCTTCGCGTTTCCGACGCCCGGCCCCCTGCGCTGCGGGGGCCGGGCATTCGGAACCTCTCGATTGTCGTCGCGTCATGCCGCGATCTTGATCTTCCTGGCTTTCGATTCCTCCTTCTTGGGAAGCGTCACGTCGAGAACACCGTCCTTCATTCGGGCGGTGACCTTTTCGCCGTCCACCGAGGAAGGAAGCGTGAACGAACGCTCGAACTTCCCGTACGCCCGTTCCACGCGGTAGTAGTTCTCGTCTTCCGATTCCTTCTCGAAGCTGCGCTCCCCGCGCAGCGCGAGGATGCCGTCCTTCACTTCGACGTGCACGGCGTCCTTGTCCACGCCGGGAAGCTCCGCCCGGACGCGCACGGCGTCCTTCGTCTCGCTGATGTCCACGGAGGGCATCCACATTCCCGTTTCCAGCCCCTCCTCCCGGCCGGCGGTCCGGCCGGTCAGATCGCCGAACAGCTGATTCAACCGTTCCTGGATTCCGACCAGATCCCGGAAGGGATCCGTCCAACGCATGATCGCCATCGTTTCGTTCTCCTTTCAGCCGGCCCCTCCGGGGCCGGGAGCTTGTCTGCTTCCTGACACGTTCCGTTCCATTCCCGGTCTTGCCGTCTCGCACCGCGTCCGGAACCCCCGGGAGCCGTTCCGCCCGCGCCGTACCTCACCTCCCTCGTCTCGAACCGGGGACCTTGGGCCTCGCGGCGGGCCCGTCACTTGTTCGCGGGATCCTCGTACTCCGCGTCGACCACCTCCCCTTCGGGGCCTTTTTTCTCTCCCCCGCCCTCCGGCGGAGGGGAGGAAGCTCCGGTCTCCGCACCCTTGTACAGGGTCTCGGCGAGGCGGTGGGAGCGCTGCACCAGCGTATCCACGGCCTTCTTCAGGACCGCCTCGTCCTCGGATTTCATCGACTCCTTGGCCTCGGCGACCGCGGCCTCCGTTTCGGACACGACGTCCGCGGGCAGCTTCTCCCGGCTCTCCCGCAGCGTCTTCTCCGTGTTGTAGACGAGGGAGTCGAGCTGGTTGCGCGCCTCGATGACCGCCTTGCGCGTCCGGTCCTCGGCGGCGTGCACGTCGGCTTCCTTGACCATGCGGTCGATCTCGTCCTTGGAGAGCCCGGTCGACGCCGTGATCGTGATCTTCTGCTCCTTGCCGGTCGCCGTGTCCTTGGCGTTGACGTGCAGGATCCCGTTGGCGTCGATGTCGAAGGTCACCTCGATCTTGGGGACGCCCCGGGGAGCCGCCGGGATCCCTTCGAGATGGAAGCGCCCCAGCGTACGGTTGGCGCCCGCCATCTCCCGCTCCCCCTGGAGGACGTGGACCTCGACGCTCGTCTGGCCGTCCGCGGCCGTCGTGAAGACCTCGCTCTTGCGGACCGGGATCGTCGTGTTCTTCTCGATGAGCTTCGTCATCACGCCGCCCAGCGTCTCGATCCCGAGCGACAGCGGCGTCACGTCGAGAAGCAGCATGTCCTTCACCTCGCCGCCCAGGACGCCCGCCTGGACCGCGGCCCCGGCGGCCACGACCTCGTCGGGGTTCACGCCCTGATGCGGATCGCGCCGGAAGAACTCCTTCACCATCTGGATCACCTTCGGAATGCGGGTGGAGCCGCCGACGAGGACGACCTCGTCGATCTTGTCCACAGCGATCTCCGCGTCGCGGATCGCCATCTCGCACGGATGCAGCGTCCGCTCCAGGATGTCCTGGATCATCTGCTCCAGTTTGCTGCGCGTGAGCTTCTGCTGGAGATGCTTCGGCCCCGTCGCGTCGGCGGTGATGAACGGAAGGCTGATCTCGGTCTCCATGGTGGAGGAAAGCTCGATCTTGGCCTTTTCGGCCGCCTCCTTGAGCCTCTGCAGCGCCGTCCGGTCCTTCGAGAGGTCGATCCCCTGGTCCTTCTGGAACTCGGCCACGATCCACTCGATGATCCGCTGGTCGATGTTGTCGCCGCCGAGATGCGTGTCGCCATTGGTCGATTTCACCTCGACGACGTTGTCGCCGACCTCGAGGATCGAGATGTCGAACGTGCCGCCCCCGAAATCGAAGACGGCGATCAGCTCGTTCTTCTTCTTGTCGAGGCCGTACGCCAGCGCCGCCGCCGTGGGCTCGTTGATGATCCGCGCGACCTCGAGCCCCGCGATCGACCCGGCATCCTTGGTCGCCTGGCGCTGTGAGTCGTTGAAGTAGGCCGGTACCGTGATGACCGCCTTCTTCACTTCCTCGCCCAGGTACGCCTCCGCCGCCTTCTTGAGTTTGCCCAGCACCATCGCCGAGATCTGTTCGGGGGTGTATTCCTTCCCGCCGGCCGCGACCACGGCCTTCTCGTTGCGGCTCTTCGCAATCTTGTAGGGGACGAGCTTCATCTCCTCGCCGACCTCGTCGTACCGGCGCCCCACGAACCGCTTGATCGAGAAGATGGTGTTCTCGGGGTTCAAGACCGCCTGCCGCTTGGCAACCTGGCCGACGAGGATCTCGCCTCCCTTGCCGAAAGCCACCACCGACGGCGTCAGGCGGTTTCCCTCCTCGTTGATGATGATCTTGGGCTCTCCGCCTTCCATTACGGAAACCACGGAGTTGGTGGTGCCCAGGTCGATTCCGATGATCTTCGCCATCTTCCCCTTCTCCTCTCTTGCCCCGTTCGGGCCTAATAGGCTCCAAGCACCTTCGTGAGAAACCGGGAGAGCGCCTTTCCGTCCGCCGGCTTTGTGACGAAACCCAGAACGCCCGCCTCCAGGGCCCACATGCGCCGCGCCTTGCTGTCCTCCGCGGACAGGAGCAGGACCGGAACCCTCGACGCGATCCGTCCGATCTGGGCCAGCGTGTCGAGTCCGCCGAACGACGGGACGTCCATGTCGATCACCAGCAGATCCGTCCCGCCGCGGACCGCGCTGAGCATCCCCGCCGCGCAGTCGCTGAACAGCTCGGTCATCGCGCCGACCTCGGAGAGCGCCCCCAGCAGCGGGGCGATCGGACTCCAGTCATCCCCTTCCGCGTCCGCGATGAGAATCACCCGTCGCGCCACTTCTCTTCTCCTCCCGTTCGTCCCTTGGGAGAAACAACATCCGTGCCAAGCCTCGGACGTCTCCGAACGCGCCGGAACCTACCGCAAACATTGTTGATTTTCGACTCGCGCCGGGAGGAGACCCGAGCGGAGCGTGTGGGCATGCCAGAATGGCGCGGATGCCGTGGCCGGCCCCGCGTCGTTTTGACGTCTTCTCCGGCCGCGGAAGGGAACGACGTGCGCCCCTTTAGGCAATCCCGAACTCCTTGACCTTCCTCTGGAGGGTGCGCAGCCCGATGCCGAGCATCCTGGCGGCGCGGGTCTTGTTCCCGTCCGTCTTGAGCAGGGCCGCGACGATGGCGTCGCGCTCGATCTCGTCAAGCGTCCGGGGCGAGGGAAGGGGAATCGGTCCGGCCGGCGAAGGGGGAACGATGTTCTCGAGGATCTCCGGGGAAAGGTCGTCCGCTTCGACGGCCTCTCCCCGGGCGAACAGCGAAGCGGCCTCCATGGCGTTCTTGAGCTCCCGGACGTTCCCGGGCCACCGGTATGCGAGAAGGGCGACCCGTGCTCCCGCCGACAGCTTCTTGGGCGCGACGCCGTTTTCCCGCGCGATCTGCGCCAGGAAGTGGGCGGCCAGCTTCGGGATGTCTTCCCGCCGTTCCCGCAGGGGCGGAACCGTGATGGGAAAGACGTTCAGCCGGTAGAAGAGATCCTCGCGGAACTTCTTCTCCGCGACCCGGACCTTGAGATCCTGGTTGGTCGCCGCGATGATCCGCACGTCGACCCGGATCACCTCGGATCCGCCGATGCGCATCACTTCCTTCTCCTCCAGCGCGCGCAGCAGCTTCGCCTGGAGGGCCAGGGACAGCTCGCCGATCTCGTCGAGGAACAGGGTTCCTCCCTGGACGGTCTCCATCATTCCCTGCCGTGCGGCGACCGCGCCCGTGAACGCGCCCTTCTCGTGGCCGAAGAGCTCCGTTTCGAGCAGATTCTCCGGGATCGCCGCGCAGTTGATCGGAAGGAACGGCATGTCCCGCCTCGGGCTCCGTTCGTGGACAAGCCGGGCCACCAGTTCCTTGCCGGTCCCGCTCTCTCCCTGGATCAGCACGTTCATCCGCGTCTGGGCGACGATATGGATCCTGCGCAGCACCTCGTCCATCTTCCGCGAGTCCCCGATGATCCCGACGTCTCCGCCTCTCTTCTCCTCCCGGAGACGCCGGATCTCCCGGTCCTTCTTCTCGAGCTCCACGTTCTTGCCCCGCTCCTTGGCGGCCTTGAACACGGCCGCCCGCAGCTGCGGAATCTCCACGGGCTTCATCAGATAGTCCGACGCGCCCGCGCGGATCGCCTCCACGGCGCTCTCCACGGTGCCGAACGCGGTCACGACCACGACCGGGATACCGGGGAACTCCCCTACGACGCGGCGCACGACGTCCATCCCCGTGATCTCCGGCATCTTGAGGTCCGTCACGACGATGTCGCCCCCGCGGGAGCCGAGAAAGGACAGCCCCTCCTTCGGGTCGACGAACGGATGGACGTCGAACCCGTCGCGCCGAAGCGCCGCGGCGACGCTTTCGAGGCTGTCGGGGTCGTCGTCGAACACCAGAACCCGGGTCTTCTCCGTCATCGCACCTTCTCCGGAAGGGGCCCGCCCTCCGCCCGGGCGGCGAGCCTCGCCTTGGACTCTTCCTCCGGCGGCAGCGTGACCGTCACCGTCGTCCCGCGCCCCTCGCGGCTCCGGATCTGGATCGTACCGCCGTTTTCGCGCACGACCTTCCGGACGATCGGAAGCCCCAGGCCGGTCCCGTGCTTGCGCGTGGAGAAGAAGAGGTTGAAGATCTGTTTCCGGTCCGCGCGGGGAATGCCCCGCCCGTTGTCGCTGATGCGGACGTACGGCCGCCCCCGGTCCGCGCCGGTGGACACCCGGACGATCCTGCGTCCCTTGTCCATAGCCTCCTCGGCGTTGAGCAGGATGTTCAGGAGCGCCTGCCGAAGCTGTTTCTCGTCGGCGAAGAGCGGAAGGGGCTCCGGGTGCAGGTCGACGGCCAACTCGACGCCCCGGCGGACGAAGTCGACCTCGAGAAACCGCACGGTGTCGAGGACCACGCGGTTGAGGTCGGCGACCACGAACTCCAGCGCCGCAGGCCGCGCGAACCGCAGGAATTCCGAGAGGAGGTCGTTGAGACGTTGGGTGACCTTCATGTTGGCGCGGGCCAGCGTGAGCAACTCCTCCTTCCGGTCCGTGGCCTCGTCCGGCAGCGCATCGAGGATCTCCGCGAGGAGCTGGCTGTTCAGGTAAAGCGAATTGAGCGGATTGCGGATCTCGTGGGCCAGGCCCGTGGCCACCGCACCCAGGTCGGCCAACCGTTTTCGCGTACCCGTGGAGGACACGGAAACGATTCTACAACAACTCCGCCGGAAATCCGCGGCGCACGAGCCGCCCCTGCCCTGCACACGGTCTCCGAACGCCTGCGGTCATCCCTTTTTTCCTAAGGATTCAGTCGTATTCCACCACCAGCAATGGCGCCGTCGCGGTGACGGCCGGCCGGTCGTCGATGCCGACAAACCCGCTGTCCGCCTGGTCGAAGTCGAGGAGCAGTCGAACTTGGAAATCGACCAGCCCCAGCCGCTGCGCTTCCCGCATGAGGGGCGTAACGTCGATATCGACAAAATTTCCCTGGTCCGACGCGAACAGGTCGAGCGATCGAAACTCCAACGGGGCGGTGCTGAAATCCTGCTCCCGCAGCCCGGAGATCGGATAGGAGACCAGGTCCAGCAGGACGGGGACGGTGCCGATGCTGACCTCAGTCAGGTAAAGCTCGAGTGTGGCGGAGACGATCCCGGCCGCTGCGGGAACGACGTCACCCCCCGTGGATCCGTCGAGCGGGAAATCCAGAAACGCGCGATATTCGGGAAGATCGGGATCCAGGTTGTCGATCCCGAAGAACACCGTGTCCGGCCCGTTGGTGATCGCGAATGTCTGCGGAACCGGGTCGAACGCGATGTCCCCGTCCGCAGGCTGATTGCTGAGGATCCGTGCGACGGAGACGGGGTGGGAATCACCGCCCCCGCATCCGGAAAGAACCATTGCCAGAATCGCAGCCATTCCGACGAAAAACGCCCTCTTCATCGGCCCCTCCGTGCACGACTCCTGCAACGCACCTTTTTTGTCTTCGATAGCCGGAACCGCGGATTCGTCTCGCGGCGGCCATGGCAAAACACCGGCCGGTCCTAAGCCGCACATCTGCGGCCGAAAAACCCGGTTGCCGCGCTCCCCGCGGTTGCCCTTTCCTTGGACGGGCCGCTTGGGGGATAATACCACAATCATGTCCGATTCCCCGGAACCGTAGATGACCTCCCTGCCCATTTCCGTCGATCACCGCCGGCGCGGACGGCTCGGAAACCTCGTCCTTGCGGCGGGAGCACTCGCGTTCTGCTTCCTCTTGGGAACCGGGGTCGGGCTCGTCCTCCTGGCGCGGTACGGCCACTTCCCGTCCCTGGCCTCCATCCAGGACTACCGGCCGAGCATCTCGTCGAAGATCTACGACCGGTACAACCGGATGATCGGGGAGATCTACCTGGAGAAGAGGACGCTCGTCCCGTTCCGGCAGATCCCGCCCGACGTGGTCCATGCGTTCGTCGCGGCCGAGGACGCCAACTTCTTCCAGCACCGGGGGGTCGACCTGGCCGCCATCGCCCGCGCCGCCGTCAAGGATCTCCTGGGGGGGAGCTTCGCCCAGGGGGGAAGCACGATCACGCAGCAGACGGTGAAGAACCTGTTCCTGACCCACGAGAAGAGCATCCGGCGCAAGCTCAAGGAGATGATCCTCGCCTACCGGATGGAACGGCAGATGACCAAGGACGAGATCCTCTATCTGTACCTGAACCAGATCTACCTCGGCGAGGGAGCGTACGGCGTGGAGGCCGCCTCGCACACCTATTTCGGGAAGAGCGTGAGCCGCTTGAACCTCGCGGAAGCCGCCCTGCTCGCAGGCCTTCCCAAGGCGCCCAACCACTACTCCCCGCGAAATCACCCGGGCTTGGCCAAGTCCCGCCAGCGGTACGTCCTGCGGCGAATGGTGGCGGCCGGCTTCCTCACCCGGGCCCAGGCCGACCAGGCGTACGCGGCCAAGATCGTGCTCGCGCCTCCGTCCACGTTCCGGTCGAAGGCGGCGTACTTCCTCGAGCAGGTGCGGATGGCCGTCGCCGAGAAATACGGGACCGAGTCGCTGTACCGCGACGGCCTCCGGATCTACACGACGATCGATACGCGCCTTCAGGAGGCGGCGCACGACGCCCTCCTCAAGGGAATCGCGGCGACCGAGAAGCGGAACCGGTACCAGGGACTTCAGGGCGCGGTGCTCGCCCTGGACCCGCACACCGGCGCGGTGCTGGCCATGGTGGGGGGCACCGATTTCGAGAAGTCCCAGTTCAACCGCGCCCTGCAGGCGAGGCGGCAGCCGGGGTCGGCCTTCAAGCCCATCGTGTACGCCGCGGCGATCGCCTCGGGAAAGACGGTCGTCTCCATGACGGACGACTCTCCCGTAGAATTCGACCGGAACGAAGAGGAGCTCTGGAAACCGCGCAATTACGACGGGAGGTTCCTGGGCCCGATCCCCCTCATCGAGGCCCTGGCGCGGTCGCGCAACCTGGCCACGATCCGCCTGCTCGACGACGTGGGAGTCGAGTCCGCCATCCGGATGGCCAGGGCGCTGGGCATCGAATCCCCGATCGCCCGGAACCTGTCGATCGCCCTGGGATCGTCGGGCGTGACCCCCCTGGAGATGTGCACCGCGTACGCGACCTTCGCGAACGGAGGGAAGCGGCCTACGCCGTTTTTCCTGCGCGAGGTGCGCGACGCCCGCGGAAACGTCCTGGAGAGGACGACTCCGCAGGTCCAGCGGGCGATCTCGCCCGACACGGCGTACCTCATGGTCCGCATGATGCAAGAGGTGATCCGGAACGGCACGGGACGGTCCGCGAGGCGGCTGGGACATTTCCTCGCCGGGAAGACCGGCACCACCAACGAGAATACCGACGCCTGGTTCATCGGCTACTCGCCCGACCTCGTGGCGGGCGTCTGGATCGGGTTCGACACGCCGCGTCCCCTGGGCGACCGCCAGTCCGCGGCGGCCGTGGCACTCCCCATCTGGAGCGCGTTCATGGGGCGCGTCCTGCCCTTCTTCCCGAACCGGGACTTTCCCGTGCCGCCGGGAATCACGTTCGCCCGCGTCGACCCCGGAGACGGCAAGGCCCTGCCCCCCGGCTCGTCCGGCGGCGTCGTGCTGCCGTTCCGCGTGGGAACCGTCCCGGATACCGAGTCGCCCACGCAGGCGACCGGGGTGCGGCAACCCGCGTCCGACGACCTCCTGTAACCCTCCCGCCTTCCCGGCCGGCGGTCCTACCGCTTGACGGCCACGAGCACCATCCGGTCGGAGGTCTCCGTGAACGGCTTCCCGGACAGGGAGCCGAAGAGATGGTCCACGCCCAATCCGGCGGCCGCCAGCATCGCCTGGAGCTCCTCGATCGAGTAGATGCGGACGTCGAACGTGGACGCGATCCGGATCCCGTCGTCCCGGGTCAGGACGTGCGTGGCCGTCGCGCGCCGGGTGCGGCGGTTGAACCGGATCGACATCCGGAGCCGCCCCGACGGAATCTCCATCGACCGGTCCACGTTCTCGAGCCGCGAGAGTCCCTTCCCCGCATTGCGCAGGTCGAGGAGAAGGGTTCCCCCATCTTTCAGGCTTGCGCCGACGTTGTCCAATACCTGCTGGTTCTCGTCGTCGCGGAAGTAGCCGAAGGAGGTGAACAGGGACAGGCACAGGTCGAACGCGCCCGGCCGGCGGAACGACCGCATGTCCGCCCGGACCCACTCGATGGGGATTCCCTCCGTGCGAGCGCGCGCCCGGCCCATCGCCAGCATCTTTTCGGAGAGGTCCACGCCGGTGACCGCGTACCCCCGCCGGCCGAACGGAATTGCATGCCGCCCCCGCCCGCACCCCAGGTCCTCGACGGCGGCGCCGCGGGGCGGGGAAAGAAGGCCCAGGATCTCCTCCACCTCCCGTTCGGCGTCGCCTTCCAGCGGCCCGAACAGCTCCGGGTATCGCTCGTCGAAGATCGTTTCGAACCAGACCCCTGCCATCACGTCCCGTCCGTCAGCCGGTCCGCGAAGAACCGGGGGAGGCCAGCCTCGCGGATCTTCCGGCCGCAGCCCTCCACGTCGTAGGGGACGCGCACCCACGAGGCCTCCCCCGTGTCCGTCTCGAACACCAGGAACGACGACAGCGGATTCCGGTCCCGCGGCTGCCCCACGCTGCCGGGGTTCAGCAGTGCGACTTCGCCCTCCGCGATCCGCAGTCCCGGAAGGGCCGGCGAATCCGTGGTGCCGTCCTTCCTCCGAACGAACGCCGCCGGAATGTGGGTATGGCCGAAGAAGACAACCCGTGGCCGGGCGCGGCCGGAAAGCCGGTCGATCTCCTCTTCCGCATCCTCGAGAAGGAACAGGTACCGGTCGGGGTCGGAGGGGGCGCCGTGGACCAGCAGGAGTCCTTCGGAGTACCGGACGCTCTCCGGCAGCGCCCCGAGGTACGCAAGGCACTCGGGGGAAAGGCGTTCCGCGCTCCAGCGGGCCGCGCGAAGCGCCGGCGCGTGAAAGAATTCTCCGCTCGTCCGCCCCGTCACGACGGCGTCGTGGTTTCCGACGATCCCGGCGTCGGTGTGTTCCATCGCCCACCGGACGCAGATCTCCGGTTCCGCGTTGTATCCGACGAGGTCGCCCAGATGCACGATCCGGTCGACCCCGCGCCGCGCGATCTCGCGGGAGACCGCCCCGAGCGCATCGGCATTGGAATGAATGTCCGATACGACCGCGAGCTTCACGTTGCCGCCGCCCTCCCCGTGCTGCGGGCCGCCTATTGAAAAGAAGCAGACCGCCGGAGAGAGCCGTCAGCCGCCCGCCGCCGCGCCGAACTCCGCGGGCAGGACACGCCGCATCCGTTTCCGGGCCGCGTAGTCCCGGACAAGCTCCAGGAAAATCTCGAGCTCGTACCGCCGATCCACATGCGTTCCATCAAAGTATAGCACGCGGACCGGAAGCCCGTCGCAGTCGCGGGACATGCGGGGATACACCGCCTCGGAGACGATCCCGTTCATGCACGAGAAGGGACTGACGTCGAGGATCCCATCGGCGCCCTTCCGGTGGAGGTAGACCGCCTTTCCCACGGACAGCAGCATCTCGCCCAGCGTCCCGTCGGGAACCAGGTAGGGCCGCGCGAGCTCCATGACCTCGCGGATGTCGTGCGGCTCCTCGTATCCCCGGAAATCGTCCCCGAACGCCTCGAGAAGGGCCTGTTCGTCCTTCCGCTGGAAGTGCCATTTCATCTGCGCGCCGAGCATCGCGACGCTCAACATCTTCCCGTGGCGCCGGAGGTTCCGGTGATGGTCGGCGTCGGTGTACCACACCCACTCCGCCACGTCGGAGATCCAGCATTCGCCGCCCGCCTCCTCCACCTTCCGCACCACGTCGTCGTTGCTGAAGGCGTTGAGGCGGCAGAAGATCTCGCCCACGACACCGATGAGCGGGCGGGGCGCCGAGAAGTCCGCGGGCACGGCGCGGAGGCGCCCCCGCCCCTCCCGGAGGGCGGCCACGATCTGCGACCACTTCTCCCCTGGCGACCGCACCGGCCGCTCGATGGCCCGGCACAGAACCCCCAGGGCATCGTCGAACGCGCGGTCCGCCTCCCCCCGTTTCGTCTCGTACGGCCGAATCCGGAACAAGAGCTTCCGCAGCAGGTCTCCGGCCACCATCGCCCGCCACGCCGTCCGGAGCAGCTCGCCGGCATGTTCGCCCAGTCCGCTGTATCCATCCGCACACGTGGGGGAGACGAGGAGCACATCGCCGTATCCCATCTCCTCGAGGACCATCCGGATGTACGGTCCGTACTGCCCGAACCGGCAGGGGCCGCTCGACGCCGGCATGAACAGGGCCATCCGGTCGGCGGTCACATCCCCCCGGACCAGGAGCTTCAGGGTGTCGCCCAGCGTCACCTTCTGCGGCAGGCACTCCTCCCCGGAGGAAAACCGTCCGCCGAGGAGAAGCGTCTCGTCGTCGGAGGGCGGCATCGGCCGGGCGTCGATCCCGACGGAACGGAACGCGGCCGCCAGCGCCCGGACGCCCGCCTCGGTCATCGTAGGGAAGAAGACGGTCCGGCCCCGAAGCGCCGATCCGTTCACGCCTGCGCCCACCATCGCAACACCCCCTTGCTGTCGAGATACGCCTCGCATCGCGTCATGTAGCCGGCGTCGTTGGCATGCCCGTCGAACTGGAGGGCGAGGTACGGGGCGCCCGAAGCCCTTTGGATGAAATGGCGGATGAAGGAGTCCGGCCCGCACTTGAAATTCGTGATGTGGATGATGTGGAACTTCGGCCGGTTCCGGCACCACTTCGCGGCGGCGAGGATCTTCCTTCCGTAGTTCCAGAACATGTTGCCGTGGACGTCCCGGATGTCGATCCCGTCCACCGGGAGGAAGTCGATCGGAATCACGTTCGCGCCGTACAGGTCGCGCAGCTTCGAGGGGACGTTCAGGTTGATGTCGCGGTCGTAGACGTTGTACGAACGGCCGATCAGGACGATCGCGTGCGCTTCCGCCTTCTCGACCGCCTCGACCGCGGCCGCTCCGTGACCGAGGAGGAACTCGTCGAAGCGCCGTTGCTCCCGGCGCCCCGCCGCGATCGCGTCCCGGATCTCCCGACGGGCGACCCCCAGCGGTCCGAAGCACTCGAAGAGATCCTCGACCAGCAGCCGGTCGCCGTCCCGGAACCGGACGGTCGGAGCAAGAAGCTTCTGGCGCACCTCCCGTTCCCACCCCGGGACCGACGTCAGGACGAAGGGCAGGGTCTGCCCCCAGGGGCAGTAGTGGGACTCGGTGTGGAGGTGGACCGTCTCCGCGTTGATGACGTTGGGCACGAAGAGGAAATCGACCCCGTCCCGCAGAAGCGCCGCGACGTGGCCGTGGGCGACCTGGATGGGATAGCAGGGCTCCGCGACGGTTTTTTCGAACCCCTCCCGCGCGATCCTCTTGTCGGTCCGCGGACTGACCTTCACCGCGAAGCCGAGGCAGGTCAGGAACGTCCGCCAGAACGGAAAGCGCTCGAAGTAGTACATCGCCCGCGGATACCCCACGGTGCCGCGGCGGCCCGCGCCTGCGCCGTCCTGCAGGGCGTCGAGCCACTCCGCCCGCCGCGCGGGCAGGTCCTCGATGACGGGCCGGACGTCCGTCCGGGCCCTCTTCCGGTAGCGCTCCGAACACTTGTCGCCCCAGTACGTCTTCGTTCCGTCGACCTGGATCTCCTGCATGTCGCAAAGATTGCCGCATCCCTGGCACACGAACTCGCGGCGGCGGTAGTCGACTTTCCCCATGTCGAAGCCGCGAAACCGGGTCGGCTCCGCCGTCGCGCGGACCTTGTCCCGGGCGAGCAGCGCCATCCCGATGGCCCCGATCACTCCGTTGTGCGGCGGAACGATGACCTTCTTGCCCAGGACGTGGGCGAACGCCGCCGCCACGGCGTCGTTGTACGCCGTGCCTCCTTGGAAATAGATGGTCTCGCCCACCCGACGCCCCCGGACGACCCGGTTCAGGTAGTTGATGACGACGGAATAGGCGAGCCCGGCGACGAGGTCGACCTTGGAGGCTCCGCCGTGGAGATACGTGTTCAGGTCCTGCTCCATGAAAACGGTGCAGCGCTCGCCCATCCGCACGGGCGCCCGGGACGAGAAGGCCATCTCCGCGAACTCCCCTTTGATTCGGATTCCGAGCCGCTCCGCCTGCTCCTCCAGGAAGGATCCCGTTCCCGCCGCGCACGCGTCGTTCATCGCGAAGTCCACCACGACCCCGTCCTCCACGCTGATGAACTTCGAATCCTGTCCGCCGATCTCGAAGATGGTGTCCACCGGCTGGCCGAAGAACCGCCGGCTGATGAAGAACGAGCCGGTCTTGTGGGCGGTGATCTCGTCCTGGACGGTATCGGCCCCGACCAGCTCCCCGATCAGCTCGCGTCCCGAACCGGTCGTGCCGGCTCCGCGGATCCGGATGCGGTCCCCGAACTCGTCCCAGAGGGCGCGCAGACCGTCCGTAACGACCTGCACCGGCCGGCCCTGGGTGCGGACGTAGATCTCCTTCCGGAGGCTCCCCTCGCCGTCGAGAAGGGCGAAATTCGTGCTCACGGACCCCACGTCGATTCCGAGGAACAGCTCGGGGCGGCCCGCAAGGGGCGGAGGCTCGGCCACGCGGTCCCGCAGGAAGACGACGTCCCGGGTGGTAAGCGCGGGCCACGAGGGAGAGCCCCTTCGATCGTCTTCCGCCAACCCGGCGGAGACCGCGGCAGAGGGTTCCGGGCGCGCTTCCCGCCGGCCCTCCCGCGTCGACGGCAGGTCTTGGGCGAGCAGCGCCGCGCCGACCGCCGCGAGGTGCGCGTACCCCCACGGAAGCACCATGTCTTCCGGCGAGAAGCCGAACACGTCTCCCATCGCACGCGCAACTCCGGAATTGGCGAACAGACCGCCGATCAGCGCCACGGGCGGAACCGGTTCCTTGCCCTTGTTGATGCTGCTCTTGAAATTGCGGGCGACCGCCTCGCAGAGGCCCTTCAGGATCTCTTCCGGCGAGTACCCCTTCTGCTGAGCGTGGATCATGTCGCTCTTGGCGAACACCGAACACCGCCCGGCGATCCTTGCCCCGCTTCCGGCCCGGTCCACCATCTCGCCGATCTCCTCGACCGCCAGCCGCATCCGGTGGGCCTGCTGGTCGATGAAGGAGCCGGTTCCGGCGGCGCAGTCTCCATTCGTGTCGTAGTCCCGGATCCGCAGCGGACCTTCCCCGCCTTCCGCGCCAAGCCGGATGACCTTGGCGTTTTCCCCCCCCATCTCGAAGATCGTCCGCGCATCGGGCTGGACCGCGGTCACTCCCCGCACCAGGCAGCGGAACTCGTTGTCGTAGTGCGCGGAGAGCGAGCGCGCCAGGCGCACTCCGCTCTTGCCCGTCACCGCCACGCCGTCGATACGCTCCGGACCGATCGCCTCGATCCACGCCTCCAGGCGTTCGGGAACCTTGCGGTTCGGGTCGCCTTGAAGGCGGTCGTAGGAAAGGAGGTACGCCTGCGCCCCCGCAGGAAGCGGGCGGGACTCGCCAGAAAGGAATCCGCTTCGCACCGCGTCCGGAAGAGGCGAATCCGCCGCGGACGCGACCAGAACGAACTTCATGCTGATGGACCCGACGTCGATGCCGATATGCACGGAGATGCCTCCCGGTGGTGGCGCGCCCCCCTTTTGTAACGCCGCGGCGGACGCAGTCCGCGTCCACCTACTTCAAGGGCCGTGCCGGCGCCCGACATGCCGGAAAGAAAAACGGATATGGCGCGCCCCGCCCCTTGGCGGACGGCCGGCGGGCCGTCCGAAAGGATAAGCGGCTTATCCTTTCGGACAACGTGGAATCCCCGGAGGAACCGCGCTATAGTATCCGTATCCTGTAGTAGAATGGAAAGGAAGAGGGAGGACGATGTTCGGAATCGGCTTTCAGGAGATGCTCATCATTCTGGTCGTCGTCCTGATCATCTTCGGGCCGAAGCGACTCCCCGATCTTGCCAAGAGCCTCGGAAAGGGAATCGCCGAATTCAAGAAAGCCTCCGAGGAGGTCCGGAAAGGGATCGACGACGCGATCCAGGAGTCCGATGCCGAAGAGACCGTCCCCCCCCCCGCCGCCGCCGAGAAGGACGCGTCGGCTCCCGGAGCGACTCCGCCTGTGACGGGCGAGCCGCCGGCCGCCGCCGAGAAGGAGGCATCGGCTCCCGGAGCGACTCCGCCTGTGACGAGCGAGCCGCCGGAGCCGCCGGCCGCCGCCAAGGGATGACCCGGAAAGGCACTTCCGCTTGAGATGTCGTCGGA
>CAYWOT010000010.1:0-21397 GCA_964459975.1 uncultured bacterium | reverse complement strand
GAGGCGGTTCCGGCGCCCGTATGAGGCGCCTCCTCCGGGCGCTCCGCCCGCCGCGAAGCCTCCGGGTGACCGGCCCCGGGAAATGCTTCCTCGCGCTCACCGTGGGCGTAGGCGTGGCGGCGACGAACACCGGCAACAACCTGCTCTACCTCGCTCTCAGCATGAATTTGAGTCTCATCGTCTGCTCCGGGATCCTCTCGGAATGGTGCCTGCGGGGACTGCGCGTCCGGGTGGCTCCCGCCTCGGACGCCTTCGCCGCGCGCGAATCGATGCTCGCCGTGACCTGTTCGGCCGAACGGAAGCGCTTCCCGGCGTTCTCCGTCGCGGTCTCCCCGCGCCTCGCCGGAAACCCCGGGGCGGCGTGGTTTTCCGCCATTCCTCCGGGAGGCGCCGAAACCCGGCTCGTCCCCTGGCGCCCTGAGCGCCGCGGTCCCGTCGAACGCCGCCCGTGCGCCGTCTCAACGCGGTTTCCGTTCGCGCTGTTCGAGAAGTCCGCGGAGGTCGTCCCCGCCGGCCCCCCGCTGATCGTGTACCCGGAGCCGGCCTTCCCCGCCGGCGCGCCCGCCGGCCCCGAGCCGGGCGAACGCGGCGGGGGGCGGCGCGTCGGAAGGCAGGGATCGTCGATCCGCGGCGCGCGCGAACACATGCCCGCCGATCCGGTCCGGGACATCCACTGGAAGGCGTCCGCGCGGCTGGGGAAATGGATGGTCAAGGAACGGGAGCCCGACCCCGCGCGCACGCTCGAGGTCCAGGTGGCCGTGCCTTCGGCTCCCGCGGACCTCGAACCGGCGGTGTCGCGCGCCTGCGCCGCGGTGCTCCGGTGCGAACGGCAGGGGGCGCCGTACCGGCTCCGGGTCGGGGGACGCTCCCTGGTGGAGTCCGGCGACGGCGGGCGAAGAAGAAAGGCACTCTCGATTCTCGCCCGCCTGCAGCCCGACGGAACGCTGCTCGCCGCGGGCGCGGAAGGACGGACGTGAAGGCAGGCGAACCGCGCTCCCCGCTCCCGGACACGCTCTGGCTCGTCCTTCGGGCCCACTGGGCCGCGGGCCTGCTTCTTCTTCTGGTCTTGACCGGAATTTCCCGCCCCGCGCTCGCTCTTGCCTGGGCGGCCTTTTTCGCCGGCGCAGTCCTCGACCGGATGGGACTGCCCCGCCTCCGGTGGCCGCGGGCCTCGGGCCCGCTCGTGGCCGCGGCGGCCCTGGCGGCGACGGCCGATCTCCTCTTCGGCACCGGGGATTTGCTCTCCGCCATGTCCCTCCTCGTCCTCGGCGTCCAGGCCATCCTCTTTCTTCTCCCGAAGAATCACCGGGTCGGCTGGGAGCTGTGCGCGATCGCGTTCCTCGAGTTCCTGGCGGCGGCGGAATCGACCACGGAGATCCGGTTCGGGCTCTTCCTCCTCCTGTTCCTGGGGCTGTCCGCCGGAGCGATGTGGGCGCTGCAGGCCGAGGAGTCGGCGGAGCGGGCGGGCGTCCCCGCGCCGCGCGTAAAGCCCCGGTTCGCGGCCCTGATGGCGCTGGTGGCCATGGCCGGGGGCGTTTCCCTGACGGCGGTCTTCTTCGCCGTCACGCCCCGGATCGGAATGGGGCACTTTCTGCGCCACACGGGAAGTCGAACGGGGCTGACCGGTTTTTCCGACGAGATTTCGCTCCGCGACGTGACCGGCGTCAAGGCGGACCGCCGGGTGGTCGCCCGGATCGAATACCCGGCCCCCGGCCCCGGGGTCCCACCGGAAACGCTGTACCTGCGCGGAGCAACGTACGCCCGTTTCGACGGGGCCCGATGGAGCCGGGGTCGGCCGGCCTTCCGCCGGATCCCGCGGGCCGGTCGCACCTACATTCTTTCGCCCCCGGGCGGGGCTTCCGTGGCCTCCGCGGAGATCTTCCTGGAGCCGACGGACGGATCCGCCCTGTTCGTTTACCCGCAGACGGTCTCGATCGCGGGAGCCCTCGGGGAGATCCGGACGGACGGAAGGGGAAACTACCGGCTGCCGGCCGACCTTTCCGCGGTCCGCTACCGGCTCCGCTTCCTTCGCGCGGGAGCGCTCCCCAAAACCCGTCTCCGCGCTCCCGATGCGGTGTACCTCGCCCTTCCGCCCGGATCCGACGCCGTTCGGAACCTCGCTCGGCGGGTGACCGCCGGAGCGGAGACCGACGAGGAGAAGGTCGACCGCGCCCTGCAGTTCTTCCGGTCCGGCTTCCGGTACTCGCTGACCGACGCCGCTTCGTCGGTCAACGAGTTCCTCTTCCGGAAACGCTCGGGATTCTGCGAGCACTTCGCCGCGGGCCTGACCGTTCTGCTGCGGGCGGCCGGGATTCCGGCGCGGGTGGCGGCCGGCTACTGGGGCGGAGAGTGGAACGACGTCGGGCGGTACCTCATCGTGCGCCAGTCCGACGCGCATGCCTGGACCGAAGCGTGGCTGGGCGGCACGTGGGTCACCCTGGACGCGACGCCGCCTCAGGGGGAGAACTCCCCGTTCTTCGCCCGTACCGGCCGAATCGGCCTCTATCTCGACTGGGCGCGGGAACGGTGGAACCGGTACGTCGTCAATTACTCCCTCCGGATGCAGGCGCAGGCGGTCGCGCGCGGATGGCTCGCCGTGCGCGGCGCGGGCCTGCGCCTGCGCGCCGGCGCCCGGCGGGTCGGCGGCGGCCGAGCGGCCGCGGCGCTGATCCTCTCGGCCGCGGCCCTTTTGGCGTTGTGGCGGGCGCGGAAAACCACCGCGGGCGAAGCCCCGCCGGAAGCATGGGGCGCCCGGTCGTCTCTCTCTCGACCGTATGCGCGCCTCCTGCGCCGCCTTTCGTCGGCGGGTTTTCGGCCTTCTCCCGGGACGCCGGTCGAGGCGATGCTGCGTCGCGCGGCCGCGGTCCATCCGACCTTGGCGGCCGACGCCGGGAGGTTCCTTTCCCTGTACCACCGGGACCGCTTCGGACCGCGTGCGCTCTCGGCCGAGGAAGCGGTCGAGGCGCGCGCGTTGGCGGTGCGGCTCCGCCGGGCCGTTTCGCGGACCCGCGGCCGATAGAAGCCTCCCCTTCGTCCGGATTGCGGACGGATGCCGGCCGGATCCGGTTCTCCTTCCCCTCCGCTCGCCCCGGCGGCCGATGCACCGGCCCAGGACAAGCGCGCGGTACGCCGATTGCAAATTCCCGGGAGAACGACCGGCCGGGGAGGGTCCGGGTGCTCGTCCGCGTTCTCGCGTCCACGATGGTGGGAATCGACGCCTTTTGCGTCGAGGTGGAAACCGATATCTCCAAGGGACTTCCCTCCTGCACGATCGTCGGGCTGCCCGGCGGCGCCGTGCGGGAGAGCGCGGACCGGGTGCGCGCGGCCGTCCGCAACGCGGACCTTCCGTTTCCGGCGCGCAAGATCACGATCAACCTGGCCCCGGCCGACGTGCGCAAGGACGGGGCGCTCCTGGACCTGCCGATCGCGCTGTCCATCCTCTGTGCGGATGGGGTCGTCCCCGCCGACGCCCTGAAGAACTACCTCGTGGGCGGCGAGCTCTCGCTCGACGGAACCGTCAAGCCCGTCCGCGGGGTCCTCTCCCAGGCGCTGCTGGCAAGGCAGATGGGCCTGCGGGGCCTCATCGTCCCGGAGGAGAACGCGGCGGAAGCCGCGCTCGTCCCCGGCGTCGCGGTCGTCCCGGTGCGGGCGCTGCGCGACGCGGCGGCCGCGCTCGCCGGCGAAGTCCCTCCGGCCCCGGGCCTACGAAGGCGGGCCGTCCGCCCGCCCGACGGCGCCGCGGGTCCCGACCTGCGAGACGTGGTGGGCCAACCGGTCGCCCGCAGAGCGCTGGAGATCTCGGCGGCCGGAGGACATGCGCTGCTGCTGTCGGGCCCGCCCGGCTGCGGCAAGACGATGCTCGCCGAGCGCATGCCCGGGATCCTCCCTGATTTCGAGGAGGACGAAGCGCTCGAGACGGTCAAGATCTACAGCGCCGCCGGGGAGCCTCCCTGGCCGGCGCCGGTCACCCGGCGCCCGTTCCGCGCCGCCCACCACTCCGTCACCCCCGCGGGGCTCGTCGGCGGCGGCAATCCGCCGCGGCCGGGCGAAATCACCTTCGCCCACGGCGGGGTCCTCTTTCTCGACGAGTTCTCCGAGTTCCGGCGGGAGGCGCGGGAAGCGTTGCGACAGCCCATGGAGTCCGGCGAGATCCGCATTGCCCGCGCGGGAGTCGTCTACCGGTTTCCGTGCCGCTTTCTGCTTCTGGCCGCGACGAACCCCTGCCCCTGCGGCAACGCCGGTCACCCGAAACGGATCTGCCGCTGCTCCCCCGCGGTCCTGCTGCGCTTCGCGCAGAAGTTCTCCGGCCCTCTCCTGGACCGCTTCGACCTGTCCGTCACGGTCGCGCCCCTCTCCGGCGACGACTGGTCGGCCGCGCCGCACGGAGAGGAGTCGGCCGCCGTCCGGCGGCGCGTCGCGGCGGCCCGCCGGGCCCAGGCCCTCCGCTTCCCCAAGGACCGGGTCCGGACGAACGGCGCGGCGCGCGTCCCGTACGCGGAGATGGTCGCAAGCTTCGCGCCCGAGGCCCGCACGTTCCTGGTGCGCGCGGCCGACCGCCTCTGTCTCTCGGGACGGGGACTGGGCAAGGCCGCCCGGGTGGCCCGGACGATCGCCGATCTGGCGACGGAGAAGCGCGTCGCCGTCGCCCACGTGGCCGAGGCGCTCCAGTACCGGTTTCGGACGGAGACGGACGACTACAGCCGGTCGGCGATGTCCCAGAAGACCTTTTCCACGTAGTTGCGGAAGCCGTGGATGAAGGCGCACCGCCGGTTGAATCGGGCCAGAGACCCGCAGAAGTAGAGGCCGGGGAGCGTAGACTGCCCCGTGCGGTCGATCACCGGGTAGCCGTCGGCGTCGACGGCGACGTCGGCCCCCCGGATCGGGATCCACGACGGCCGGAATCCGGTCGCGCAGATGATCCAGTCGAACTCGGCTTCCGCGCCGCTTCGAAAGTGGACCCGCCGGCCGTCCGCGCGGACCGCGGGGTCCCCTTCCTTGAGCCCGACGATCCCGAACCGGATGCATTCCTTGAGCGTGCTCTCCGACGACCCCCGGATGTCCTCGAGGTCCCCGGTTTCGCTGAAATAGCGCATCGGCCCGCGCGTGCACAGCGTGACCCGGGCGGTCCCGGCCAGCCCGATGGCGATCTCGGCGGCGGAGTTTCCGCCTCCGATGATCAGGACGCGACTTTCCCGGTAGGCCATGCAGTCGACGAAATCGCAGGAGTGCAGGGCGAACGGATTGGCGGCGATTCCGGGAATGTCGGGATACGCGGGCAGCGACGCGGAGCCGGACGCGATGACCAGGAAACGGCACGCCCGCTCGCCGGCCGACGTGTCCACGCTGAATCCGCCCGGGGTCACGGCGGCGCGGAAGGCCATCGTGTTCTCGGAGACCCGGAGCATGTTTTCCCGGGCGAAGGAGTCGACGTAGCAGAGGAAGTCCTCGCGGCTCGGAAACGGCCTCCGGACTCCCGGGATCGCCCACAGGGGATGCGTAAGCGTGAGCGACGTCCAGTCGGTGCCCGGGACCGCCGGGGACAGGAGCACCATCCCCTGGCGCATCATGCGCCAAGCCTGGGCAATCTTGCCCTTCTCCAGGACCTCGTAGTCGATCCGGTTCTCCTGGAGATAGTGCGCCAGGAGCAGCCCCCCGGGTCCCGCACCAACGATGAGGACGCTCCTCACGATCGCACCGTCCATGCTCGGCGAGGCATCATAAAACGATTATATCGCAAGAAGGGGCCTTCGCTTTCCGAGTTGACACGGAACCGCGTCTCTCCTATATTAGGCGTTTCCGACTGTCGCCGGCAAAAGGAGTCGCGGACATGTATGCGGTGGTGAGGAGCGGGGGAAAGCAGTTGCGGGTATCCCCCGGGGACGTGGTCAAGGTGGAAAAGCTTTCCCTGGCGCCCGGGGACACCGTCGAGTTGTCGGACGTGCTGCTCGTTTCCTCCGAGGAGGGGACGCAGGTGGGCACGCCCACGGTTGCCGACGCCAGGGTCGTCTGCGTGTCTCTGGGAGACGGCAAGGAAAAGAAGATCGTCGTGTACAAATACAAGCGGCGCAAGCGCTACGCCCGCAAGCGCGGCCACCGGCAGGAGTTCACGAAACTGTCCGTCCGGGAGATCCGGGTGGGCGGGGCGCGGGCGGAGGAAGGGTCGCAGGATGGCGCATAAGAAGGGTGTCGGCAGCTCCCGCAACGGGCGGGACAGCCAGAGCAAGCGCCTGGGCGTCAAGGCGTTCGGCGGAGCGGTCGTGACCGCGGGGGCGATCATCGTCCGCCAGCGCGGCACGGCCGTGCACCCGGGCCGCAACGTCGGCATGGGGAGGGATCACACCCTGTTCGCCCTGATCGACGGCATGGTCCGGTTTGAGCGGTTCGGGAAGGACCGCAAGAGGGTGTCCGTCCTCTCCGCGTCGTAACGCGTCGTTCGTCCCACCATGCATTTCATCGACGAGGCGTCGATAACCGTCCGGGCCGGCGACGGGGGACGGGGGTGCGTCAGCTTCCGCCGGGAGAAGTACGTGCCCCGCGGGGGGCCGGACGGCGGAAACGGCGGCGACGGCGGAAGCGTCGTCCTGTCGGTGAGTCCCCACCTCTCGACCCTTCTCGACTTCCGGTACCGGAAGCTTTTCCGGGCGGCCCGCGGACAGCACGGAAAAGGAAAGACGATGCACGGCCGCAACGCGCCCGACCTTACGATCTCCGTGCCCGCCGGCACGGTGGTGACCGACGAGGACACCGGCGAGGCGCTGGCCGATCTCACCCGCGTCGGGCAGACGTGGGTCGCGGCGGCGGGAGGACGCGGGGGGAAAGGCAACGCCGCCTTCGTCACGTCGACGAACCAGGCCCCCGACTCGGCTCAGCCGGGGCTCCCGGGCGGGGAGCGGCGCCTGCGCCTCACCTTGAAGCTCATCGCCCAGATCGGCCTGGTGGGCCTGCCCAACGCGGGCAAGTCCACGCTCCTGTCCCGCATCTCCCGGGCCAGGCCCCGGATCGCCGACTACCCGTTCACCACGCTGTCCCCCGTGCTGGGGGTCGTTTCCCACCACGACGAGGAGTTCGTCGTGGCCGACCTTCCGGGCCTGATCGAGGGGGCCCACCGGGGCGCGGGCTTGGGCCAGCGATTTCTCAAGCACGCCGAGCGCACCGAGGCGCTGGTCCACGTCCTCGACGCCGCGCGGCCGGCGCCGGACGTGGCCGACGCCTACCGCGTCGTTTTCGCGGAGATGGAGAAGTTCCGTCCCGAGCTCGTCACCCGGCCGACCCTCCTGGCGTTCAACAAGATGGACGTCCCCGGCGCCCGCGAGGCCGCGCGGAAAGCCCGCGCGGAGTTGAATTTCCCGGAGAGGGATGCCTATTATATTTCCGCGGCCACCGGCGAGGGAGTCGCCGAGCTCCTGTCGGGCCTGGTGGCGCTTCGGAGAAACCCGCCCTATGCGCTCTGAACCCGCGGCACACCGCGCATCCGTGTTCCTCTCCCGGAGGATCCGGAGAATCGTCGTCAAGCTCGGCAGCGGGACGCTCGCCGATCTCGAGGCGGGCCTTCGGCTTCCGACGATTCGGGCGCTCGCCGACCAGGTCGCGCGCGCGTGGGAGGAGCGCGGTATCCAGTTCGTCGTCGTCACGTCGGGCGCGGTCGCGGCGGGCCGCAAGAAGCTCGGGATCCGCGAAAGGCCACGGACCGTGGCGCTCAAGCAGGCCGCCGCCGCCGTCGGCCAGACGAGCCTGATGTACGCCTACGAGCGCGCCTTCGAGAGGCGCGGCCGGAAGGTCGGCCAGCTCCTCCTGACGCACGAGGACTTCGAAAACCGGGAGCGGTACAACAACGCCCGGAACACGATCGAAACGCTGCTGTCGCACGGGATCGTGCCGATCATCAACGAGAACGACACGGTGGCGACGGTGGAGATCCGGCTGGGAGACAACGATCACCTGGCCGCCCTCGTCACGCAGATGATCGGGGCGGACCTGCTGATTCTCCTCACGGACCACGAGGGCGTCTTTACGCGGGATCCCCATCGGTTCGCCGACGCGCGGCGCATTCCGATCATCGGGAAGATCGACGAGGAGCTGCTGCGGGTGGCGGGCGCCCTCCGGACGCAGGCGGCGGGAACCGGCGGGATGGCCTCGAAGCTCCTCGCGGCGCAGGTCGTCAGCGAAACGGGAACGCCCGTGGTGATCGCTTCGGGACTCGCGCGCCGGTCGATCGCCGACATCGTCGCGGGCAAGGAGGCCGGGACCCTCGTCCTCCCGGCCGGCGGCGAACGGCACAGCAGCCGGAAGATGTGGATCGCCTACGCCCGGCACCCGCACGGCACCATCGTGGTCGACGACGGCGCCGCCCGCGTCCTCCGCGAGAGGGGGAAGAGTCTCCTGCCCGCGGGCGTGCTGTCCGTGGAGGGGCGGTTCCGCCGCGGAGACGCGGTCTCCATCAGCGATTCGAGGGGACAGGAGTTCGCCCGGGGAATCGCCGCCTGGACGAGCAAGCAGGTGGACCGGTGCAAAGGCAAGAAGAGTCCCGAGGTGCGCTCGATTCTCGGCGAAGGGGTCCCTCCCGAGGTGGTGCACCGCGACGACCTCATGAGCATCGCCTCCCGGCATGCCCCCGAGGGAAGGAAAGGAGCGGCATCGTAGATGACGACACCCGGCACGGTCACGACCCGAGAGATCGTTCTCGCCGCCTGCCGCGCGGCGAGGGCCGCCTCGGCGCGCATCGCCACCGCGACGGCGCCCGAGAAGAACGCCGCCCTGGCCGCCATGGCGCGCGGGTTGCGCGAACGGGCGGATTGGCTTCGGATGGAAAACCGCCGGGACCTCGACGCGGCGGGGTCGCGGGGCCTCTCCGGCGCGATGCTCGACCGGCTGACGCTCACCGACGCCCGGATCGAGCAGATGGCGGCGGGGATCGAGGAGGTGATCGCGCTTCCCGATCCCGTCGGAGAGATCGAGAAGATGGGCCGCCGGCCCAACGGGCTGCTCGTCGGCCGAATGCGCATCCCGCTCGGGGTCATCGGGATCATCTACGAGTCCCACCCCAACGTCACGGCCGACGCCGCCGCGTTGTGCGTCAAATCGGGCAATGCCGTGATCCTGCGGGGCGGCTCCGAGGCGATCTGCTCCAATACGGCCATCGGGACGATCCTGCGGGACGCGATGACCGCCGCCGGGCTCCCGGCGGACTCCGTGGCGGTCGTCGGGCGCACGGACCGCGAGGCGATCGACGTGATGCTCGGCGCGGAGGAGTACATCGACCTCATCATCCCGCGGGGCGGCGAAGGTCTGATCCGGAGCGTCGCCGAGAAGTCGCGCATTCCGGTCATCAAGCACTACAAGGGGGTGTGCCACGTCTACGTCGACGAGGGCGCCGACCTCGCGCAGGCGGTGGCCGTCTGCGTCAACGCGAAGACGCAGAGACCCGGCGTGTGCAACGCGATGGAGACGCTTCTGGTGCACGAAAAGGCGGCGCCTGCGTTCCTGCCCGCCGTCGCGGAGGCGCTCAAAGACCGCGGCGTGGAGCTGCGCGGGTGTCCGCGGACCGTTGCGCTCGTCCCTTGGGCGAAGCCGGCCGCGGAAGAGGACTGGGGAGCCGAATACCTCGACCTGATCCTCGCGGTGCGCGTGGTTCCGGCGATGGAGGACGCCGTCGCGCACATCCGCAAGTACGGGTCGCTGCACACCGAGGCGATCCTCACGAAGGACTACGCCCGGGCGATGCGCTTCGTCCGCGCCGTCGACTCCTCGCTCGTTCTCGTCAACGCCTCCACCCGGTTCAACGACGGGTTCGAGCTGGGGCTCGGGGCGGAGATCGGGATCAGCACGACCAAGCTCCACGCCTTCGGGCCGATGGGGCTCACCGAGCTCACCACGACGAAGTTCATCGCGTTCGGGGACGGCCAGGTCCGCGGGTAAGTGAACGGGAACCGGACAAGGGCGGCCCTGTTCGGCGGAACCTTCGACCCGTTCCACAACGGCCACCTGCGCATGGCGATCGAGGTCCGGGAAACGCTCGGGTTTTCGCGGATCGTCCTTCTCCCCGCGCACCATCCGCCCCACAAGCCCAGGCGGCCGGTTTCGGCGGCGGCGCACCGGCTCGCGATGACGTCGGCCGCCGTCGCCGGGCTGCCGGGGTTCGAGGTCTCCGACCGCGAACTCCGCCGCGACGGCCCCTCCTACTCCCTCACCACGGTGCGCGAGGTGGCCCGCGAGGAGCCGGGGACCGACTGGGCGTTCGTCATGGGAGCGGACTCCTTCGACGAGATCTCCTCCTGGCACCGGTACGAGGAGCTTCTCGCCGCCTGCGACTTCGTCCTTCTCCCCCGGCCGGGAACGCCCGCCACCCCCGTGGCGCCCGCGGGGCTCCGGCTTGAAAAAGGCGCCCCGCGTTGCTATAGTTGGAAAGGCGAGAGCTATCGGCTTCCGGGAGGACGTAGGCTGTACTGCCCCGCCCTGCCTGTCCTGGATATTTCCTCGAGTGCCGTTCGGGAGAAGGTCCGCAGCGGGAAATGCATCCGGGGGCTGGTGCCGCCGGCCGTGGAAGGCTACATCGCCGACCACCGCCTGTACGCCGGCGCAGGAGAGGAAGGACGGCCATAACGACGCGGGATACCGTGATCCGATGTGCGCGGCTGGCGCAGGAAAAGAAGGCCGCCGACATCCGCGCGCTCGACGTCCGCGAGAGCGCCATGTTCACCGATTATTTCCTCCTGTGCTCGGGAACGTCCGACCGGCAGGTCAGCGCCGTCGCCCGCCATATCGAGGAATCGCTCCGCAAGAGCGGCGTCAGGCCGCTGGGAATGGAAGGAGTCCGCGAGGGCCGCTGGGTCCTGATCGACTACGACGATTTCATGGTGCACGTCTTCCTGGACAGCATCCGCGAACATTACCAGTTCGACCGGCTGTGGGGATCCGCGCCGGAAATTCCTATTCCTTAAAGACGAACGATCGAGGCTTGGAGGCCCGCGTCCCGGATCGACGTCCGTCCGGTTTCGCGGATTTTCGCCGGCGGCCGAAAGATCGACGACGAAGCGCGGGAACGGTTGTTGAAGGCGCAGCGCCCGGGTCCGGAGCGCGGACCCGTCCAGGTCCCGGTCGCGCCTAAGAAAAACGCGCCGGGACGAGAGGTCGCCATGACTCGGCCAGCCGCCGCTCCCGCCCGGTCTCCGGGCGCAACCGCCGTCGCATCCCCTTCGGCCGGAACCGATCCGCGTCCGATCCGCCGGCGCCTCGCGGCCGCCTGGGACGCGGCCCGCCGGGCGGCCGCCGCGGACCTCATCGTCCTGCGCGCACTCGCGCCTCCCGCCGCTCCCGATCTTTCCGCCGCCGCGGTGGGCCGGTGGCCGTTCTGTCCGGAAGCGGAGCGACCGTTCCGCCCGGTCCCCGCGCCGGGACGCCCCCGGCCCTTCGACCTCGTTCTGTCCCTGTTTCCGTACGAAGGCGAGGTACGGACGGGAATCCGCGCATTCAAGTACGCGGGCAGGAGCGATGTGGCGCCCGTTCTCGCACGCCGCCTGTTCGAGGCGGTCCGGGGCGAGTGGGCAGACCGATTCCCGGCCCCCTACCGCCCGACAGTCGTCCCCGTCCCGATCCGTCCCTGGAAATACCTCCGGAGAGGATACAACGTCTCCGCGCTGCTCGCCGTGCCCCTCGGCCGCATGACGGGGTGGCCGTGCGACCCGCTCCTGCTGCGAAGGACCCGGGAGAGCCGCGCGCAGGCGGGCCTGCCCCTGGGGGCGCGCGAAGAAAACGTCCGGGGCGCGTTCGCCGTCCGACCCGGGACCCGGTGTCCCCGCCGCGTGCTCCTCGTCGACGACGTGTACACGTCGGGAGCGACCGCCGCCGCCTGCGCGCGCGCCTTGAAAGGGGCCGGGGCGGAGCATATAGTGGTGCTCACGGTGGCGCGCGCCGTTGCGTGGCGCGTCCCGGGCGGCGATTGACGGAGACCGTATGAAGTCCGCGTACCGGGCAGCGGTTCTGCAGTTCCCCATCCGGATGGGCGCCGTGGAGCGGAATGCCGCCCGCGCCTTCGCCCTCCTGCGGGAAGCCGCGGCCCGGAACGCAGCCTTGAGCGTTCTTCCGGAAATGTGGAGCACCGGGTTTTCGTACGGAAACCTGCCCGCGCTCAGCGCGGCGACCCCGGACCTCCTGCGCGATCTGTGCGGGTTCGCCGCGGACCGCCGGATGGTGATCGCCGGGTCGCTCCCGGAACGCTCGGGAGCCGGCGTCTACAACACGCTCTACCTCGTCGATGCGACGGGGCGCGTGGCGGGGCGCTACCGGAAGACGCACCTGTTCTCGCCGTCGGGGGAGAACCTCCACTTTCGCCGCGGGTACGATTCCGCCGCAATCCGGACCGCGGTGGGCACGGTGGGGCCGCAGATCTGCTACGACCTCCGGTTCCCCGAACTGGGCCGCAGCCATTTCCGGCAGGGAGCGGACCTTTGCTGCGTGTCCGCGCAATGGCCGGCCGTGCGGCAGGCCCACTGGGAGATTCTTACCGCGGCCCGCGCCGTGGAGAACCAGCTCTTCCTGGCGGCGGCCAACGCCGTCGGAAAGTCGGGCCCGTTCCGCTACGCGGGGGGATCGGTCATTTTCTCGCCCTGGGGGGAACGCCTGGCCCGCGCGGGGAAAACGGAGGGACTTGCGGTCGCGACGATCGATCCGGCCGCCACCTTGGACGCCAGGAGGAGGATACCGTGCGCGCAGGACCGAAACGAACGCGCCTACCGGAGGACCCGAAAGGCAAGATAATCCCGCGGCGCGCCGCGCGCGCGGCCTTCGCCCGCCTCCGCCGGGCCGGAGCCACGATCGTCTTCACCAACGGGTGCTTCGACATCCTCCATGCGGGCCACGCGCGGTACCTGCGGGAGGCGGCCGCCCTGGGCGACGTGCTCGTGGTGGGCGTGAACAGCGACGCGTCCGTGCGGCGGCTCAAAGGAGAGGGACGTCCGGTCCAGTCCGCGCGCGACCGCGCCTACTTGCTCGCCTCGCTTGCGTGCGTCTCCCGCGTCGTCGTCTTCTCCGAAGACACACCGGCCGCGCTCATCGAAGAAGTCGTTCCTGATCTGCTCGTCAAGGGCGACGACTGGAAGGGAAAGGAGATCGCCGGATCGGAGTTCGTCCGCTCCCGGGGCGGCTCGGTCCGCACGGTCGGTCTCCTCCCCGGGAGGTCGACGACCTCGATCCTGCGTCGAGCCCGGTCCGCCGGATCCCGAAGGCGATAACGACCGCCGTTCGGGCGGGCCGCCCCGGCTTGCCGCAAGCCGGGGCGACCGCGCCGGAACGCGAATCCGGCGCAACACCCGCTCATCTCATGGTCGCCTGACCAACCTGCGATCGCACAAGGAGGACGGAATGATACGCGCGCTCGGAGCGGTCTTGTTCCTTCTGGCTTTCGTCGGCTCGGCCAGCGGCGACGTCCGCGGAGAGCCGGTCGAATACAAGGCGGGGCAAACGACGATGAAGGGGTACCTGGCCTACGACGACGCCATCAAGGGAAAGCGGCCGGGCATCCTGGTGGTCCACGAGTGGTGGGGACTCAACGACTACGCCCGAAGGCGCGCCCGGATGCTCGCCGGGCTGGGCTACACGGCCCTGGCGGTGGACATGTACGGCGAGGGCAGGACGACCACGCACCCCGAGGACGCGAGCAAGTTCGCCGCGGCGGTCCGGGAGCACATGGACGTGGAGCGGCAGCGGTTTCTCGCCGCGAAAAAGGTGTTGCAGGACTTCCGGTACACGGACCCGACGCGGATCGGCGCGATCGGGTACTGCTTCGGCGGAGGAGTCGTCCTCCAGATGGCGAGGGAAGGAGTGGACCTCGACGGCGTGGTGAGCTTCCACGGCTCGCTCGCGACGAAGTCCCCGGCCGAGCCGGGCGAGGTCAAGGCCAAGATCCTGGTCCTGACGGGCGGCGACGACCCGTTCAACCCTCCGGAGCAGGTCGAGAAGTTCCGCAAGGAGATGGAGGCCGCCCACGCCGACTTCCGGATCGTCGTATACCCGGGGGCCACGCACGCCTTCACCAACCCGGAGGCCACCGAGTACGGCAAGAAGTACAACCTCCCGCTCGCCTACGACCCCAAGGCGGACAAGGAGTCTTGGGCCGAGATGCGGGAGTTCTTCAAGAAGGTGTTCGCGCGGTAGCAGATGCCGGAGAACGCGGCCAGGCAACGAGCGGTCAGCGAGAGGGCGGCGGCGCGGATCCGCTTCATCGCCGGCCTCACTCCCCTCCCGGGAGCTTCCGGGTCCGATAGGCGTCGTAGTCGGGCACGAGGCGGTCGTATTCCTCGTTCATGAGCGGCGACGAGATCATGAAGTCGGCGGTGGTGCGGTTGCAGGCGATCGGGATGTTCCAGACGACCGCCATGCGCAGCAGCGCCTTGACGTCCGGGTCGTGGGGCAGGGACTCCAGCGGATCCCAGAAGAAGATGAGAAAGTCGATCTCGGCGTCGGCGATCCTGGCGCCGATCTGCTGGTCGCCGCCCAGCGGCCCGCTCCGGAGCTTGGTGATGGGGAACCCCATCTCCTTTTCCAGGAAGTCGCCGGTCGTGCCGGTCGCGTATACCTGGTGCTGAGCCAGGACGGGCCGGTTGTACGCGGCCCACTCCACGAGGTCGCGCTTCTTGTTGTCGTGAGCGATCAGGGCGATCTTCTTGACCCGCTTCATCGCGATCTTCTTGGCCGTCATCCTCCCTCCGTTCCGAAAGCGTTTCGCATCGGGCCCGCGGGCACGGCAGCAAGCGTCGTCAGAGTCCGGTGAGACGCTCGCTTACACGCCGCAGCCGTCTGCGCGCCTCCGCGTCGTAGGCCTGCGGGTTCGCCTTCGCGCGCTGCAGACCGTCGTAGTACCGCCCCGTCACGCCGTCGAGCTCGGGCGCCGCGGCCAGGTACTCCACCGCCTTCGCCCCCTCCGCCACCGTGGTTATCGGTCCGCCGAAGTAATCCGTATCGCGCACCATGGGCGTGTCCATGAGCGACGCCGGGTGCAGGCTGTTCACCGTCACGCCGCTCCCCGCCAGATCCCCGGCAAGGTCGAAGGTGAACATCACGAGGGCAAGCTTGCTCTGGCGGTACGCCCGAAGCCCGTCGTACCCGTCGTCGAGCATGAGGTCGTCGAAGTCGAGCGGCTGCTGTCCGACCGACGCGACGTTTACGATGCGTGCGGGCGCCGACCGCCGAAGAAGCCGCGCGAGCCGGTGCGTCAGCAGGAAGGGGGCCAGGTAGTTGACGGCAAACCGAAGCTCGTGGCCGTCCTGGCTCGTCCCGCGCGGCTCCCCGCGCATTCCCGCTCCGATGCCGGCGTTGTTGACGAGCAGGTCGAGATGATCCTGCCCGGCCTCGATTTCCGCGGCGAGACGCCGGACCGCCTCGAGCGAGGAGAAGTCGGCATTGCAGTAGCCGAGTTTCGCGTTGCCGGTGGCATCCCGGATCTCCCGCAGGGCGGCTTCCCCCTTCTCCCGGTTGCGCCCGTGCAGAAGCACCGCCGCGCCGCGCGCAGCCAGGTCCCGGGCGACCCGCCTCCCGAGCCCGTCGGTGGCACCGGTGATCAGAACGACTTGATCCTCGATCGGCTTCATCGCGGACGCTCCCCAAGCCCTGCCCGGACCCGCCGGCCAGTACGGTAGATGCAGGGCACCCGTGGAAAGTTCGGGTCTGCCCGCATCGAGGAAAGGGGGGAAACCCGGCCGATTACGACTCGGTGGGAATCAGAAGAACGCGGCCCTTCCGGAGCGGGTCGCGGGTGGTCATGTGGTTCTGCACGGCGAGTTCCCTGACCGAGAGGCCGTAAGCGTTCGCGATCGACCAGAGGGTGTCACCGTCGCGGACGACGTGCCGGACGTACTTGCCGTCCGCCGACCGCGCCTCGTCCTGCCGGACGGCCGAGTGGGCGCCCGGAATGCGGATCGCGGCGCCCGCCGGCACACGGCGGGGATCGCGGATCCCGTTGGCCCGCATCAGCTCCGCGACCGACACCCTCGCCCGACGGGCGATCTGCGAAAGCGTCTCGCCCCGCCGCACCCGGACCCTCTCGCCCCGCCCGACGACCGAGCGCGTCCCCGGGATGCGGATGACGGAACCCGCTCGCACACGGCGGGGATCGCGGATCCCGTTGGCCCGCATCAGCTCCGCGACCGGCACTCGCGCCCGGCGGGCGATCTGCGACAGGGTCTGTCCGCGGCGCACCCGGACCCTTTGACCCTGCCGGTAGCCCTCGGCGAAGCGCATGTGCGCGAGCTTGAGCTCGGCGGGGGAAATCTCCTTGCCGGGCACCGAACTTTCGGGGGACAGCCCGGTCACCGGAATCACGAGGCGCCGGATCCAGCGCAACGACGGACGCCGCAGCCCGTTGATCTCCATGAGCGCGGCCACGGAGGTGCCGTACCGCTTCGAGATGGATGCGAGGCTCTCTCTCCTGCCCACCTTGTGCCGGAGGAAGGTCACCTTCGCATCCGTGCGGATCTCCTCCATCCGCTCCGCGGCGATCAGCCCGAACCCCTTCGGCACGCGAATCACGTACTGATTGTCGTTGGGGGGGGTGCAGAAACGCCGCAGCTGCGGGTTCAACTCGTGCAGCGAGTCCGGGTGCACGCCGACGATCCTTCCCAGCGCGGCGAGGTCGGTCCCTCCCGGCACGGACACCCGGTCGAACACGAGGGGATCGTCGTATTCGAGATTCTCGAACCCGTACTTTCCCGGGTTCTTCGCGATCGTCAGCGCCGCGAGCATTTTCGGGACGTAGTCCTTCGTTTCCCGCGACAGGTAACGGTACCGGATCAGCTTGGCGAAATCCTCGGTCTTGTACCGCGACACCGCCCGCATGATCTTGCCTTCGCCCGCGTTGTACGCCGCCGTGGCAAGCGACCACGACTCGAACATGCTGTAGAGGTCCTTCAGGTACGCCGCGGCCGCGCGGGTCGATTTCTCGTAGTCCCTGCGCTCGTCGGTCCACCAGTCGACGCGCAGCCCGTACTTTCGGGCGGTCCCCGCGATGAACTGCCAGGGGCCCGCCGCGCGGGCCACCGAATAGGCCCGCGGGGAGAAGCCGCTCTCGATGAGCGCGACGTAGACGAGGTCTCCCGGCAGCCCGTACTCGGCGAGGATCCCGCGCATCATGTCCGAATACTTGCCGGACCGGCACAGCCAGGTCTCAAACCGGGCCCGCCCCTTGTTCTGGAAATACCGGATGAATTTCTCGATGCGGCCGGTCAGGCCGGCGTAGCTGCCGTCCTTGCCCTTGTCGATCTCTTCGGGGGCGTTGGCGAAATATTCCCCGTCGAGCTCCTCGACTTCCGGCTCCTCGTCGTTCCGGGTCACCTCCCCTTCGACATCCTGCGGGGAGAGGACGACGTCGGAGTCCTTCGTCCCCGTTGCCGCGTCCGCGGACAAGGCGCCCTGCCCTTCCAAGACCCCGGAAAACACCGTAACGGCGGCCGGTTTGGCGGATGTGCGCAAGGGGGAAACGGTCGCCGAGGGTTCCGCGGCGGAAGCCGGCGCCGGACCGCTCAGGTCCGGAAGCCACGGGCCGGCAGGGGAGGTATCTTCGCCCGCCACCGCGGGAAACGGCGCAACACTGACAAAAAGGGTCACCAGCACGATCCACAGGTACGCACGCTTACCCGACAAGTCCCCTCCGACAGCCCGATAATAAGCTCTCATATTATTTGACGATTTTGTCGTCGTCAAGCCGATTTTCCGTCGCGACGCCGCCTCCTCGCCGAAAAAATGCTTCCTGTTGCGGAGTCTGGTAAGAGCAAGATGTGTACCGGAAGAATAAGGATCGGGACTCGAGAAATCGCCCGTGGAAGGGAGCCCTGCGGGCCCCCGGTTTGCGGTGCCGGATTTGTCCAGTATAATCAAGGGAACAACCGAGGACGGGACGCCATTCACCTGAACCATCACATCGTGGCACTCGTGGGCCTGATCGGGACGCTCGCCTTGAGCCTCAACATCCCTCTGGGATACCTGCGGCAGGGGCGCCGGAAATACTCGTTCGCCTGGTTCGTGTACATCCACCTCTCGATTCCCCTGATCGCCTACCTGCGGATCGCCAACCACGTGGCCCTCTGGTTTATCCCGCTGTTCGTCGTCTGCGCCGTCGGCGGTCAGGTCGTCGGCGGAAGGGTCCGCAGGGCCGCGGAGGCGCACGCCCCGTGAAGCCGGAGAGACTGGCTTCGATCCTCGACTCGGTCCTGGCCGACGCGCTGGGGCTGCCGGCCGCCGCGCTCCAGGTGCGCCTCGCGCGGTCCTGGGAGCAGGTCGTCGGCCCCCTGCTCGCGGCGAAAACGTGCCCGGGAAGGATCCGCAACGGCGTGATGACGGTCCACGTGCCCAACCACGCGTGGGCCCAGGAACTGCAGCTTTCGACGCCCGCGCTGCTCGGGAAGATCGCGGCGTTCGCGGGAGAAGGAACGGTGCGGGAGATCCGGTTCTCGGCGGCCGGCGCGTACGCTCCGCCCGCCCCGGGCGGCCAAGGGCCGACCGACGAGGAGACCGGGCTGCGGGAGCCGCCGCCTTCGCCCTTCGAGCCGAGCGGCCTGGAGAGCGTCCGCGACCCGGAGACCCGCGAGATCCTGCGGTCAATCGGCCGCAAGTCCGCCGGGCGGCGCGGCTAGCGCGCTAGCCCGTTCCCCTGCAAGCCGGCGGAAGATCCGACAATATCCGTTCCACGTCGGGGTGGTACCGCCCCTCGGCCGCGTGGACGATGAGCGGGGGCAGGATCCGGGGCGTGGCCCGGCTCCGCCCGACCGCCGCCAGGACGCGGGTGGCCGGCGACCCCGCGTGCGGATGCACGAACCGAAGCGTCTCGGGGCGGATCCCTGCGGCGGCGCCCAGCGCGACGATCTCCGGAAGCCGCCCGGAGGAGCAGACGAGCGCGAGCGTTCCCCGGCCGGACAGGTACCGGCCCGCTGCGGCGAAGACATCGGCGAGCGTGCACGTCACTTCGTGGCGGGCGATCTCCTTTCCGGGGTCGGGGTTCCTCCTGCCCTCCCCAATCCTCCGGTACGGCGGGTTGCAGATCACGAGCGAAAACGACCGGCGCGGCAACTCGGCGATGTCGCCCCGAATGTCCCCGCAGAGGGCGGAGAGCCGCCCTTCGAGGCCGTTTTCCGCGATGTTGCGCCGGGCGAACTCCCACAGGTCCCGCTGGATCTCCACCCCCACCCCCCGGCGCAGCCGATCGCACCCCCTGGCAAGAAGAAGCAGCAAAATGCCCGATCCGGTGCCCAGGTCCAGGGCCGTGCGGCCGCAGAACGGAGCGGCGAACGAGGCAAGCAGCACGGAATCAAGCGAGAAGCGGTAGCCGCCGTCCGGCTGGCACACGCGCAGGGAGCGGCCGCGGTCCGCCCTATCCGGGAACCGTGTCATCTCCCGAAACGGGGAAGAGGAGCAGCCCGGTCAGGATCTTCGGGTAGAAAAAGGTGGCCTTCTGGGGCAGGACGTGCCCGGAGAGGGAGACGTTGCGGAACTCGTCCACCGTGACCGGGTTGAGGAAGAAGGCGGCCTGGAGGTCGCGGTTCGCGAGATCGGAGGCGGCCTGCGCCGCTTCCTTATAGTAGCGGACGAACCGCCCGGCCGTTACGGCCTCCGGCGAGATCCCGAGGATCTGCTCGAGGAGGAAGCCGTGCAGGAGGACGACGTCGAGCGTGCGCAGAGCGAGCGGGAACCGGGAGAGGTGCTCCCCGGCGAAGCGGGCCGGATCGGGAAACGAGACGAGATGGAAGCGCCCCCCCCCGGCGCTCCAGGCGATCGCCTTGCCTTCCCGTCCCGCGTCCTGCGCCGCGGCGACGGCGTCCGCGGCCGAGCCTGCGCGCGTCGAGACGGGAGCGAACGCGCGGATCCGATCGAGGAACCCGTCCTCGGAGAAGGCGGGCAGCGAGTGGACGCCGCGGTGGGTCGGCAGGATCACGATCCCCTCGTCGTCCATGTTGCACAGGAACATGAGGACGTGCTCGTAGGCCGCGTCGTCCCTCGCACCATGCTTCGCGCGCATCTCGTCCCGGAAGGCGAGCGCCGTTTCGTACCGGTGGTGCCCGTCGGCGATGAACACCGCCTTGTCCGCCATCCCGGCCGCGGCCGCACGGAGCGCCGCGGGATTCGTCACGGTCCACATCCGGTGTTTCACGCCCAGGTCGTCCGCCGCCGCGAACTCCGGCCGTTCCGGAATCGTCGCCCTGAGCGCACCCGCCACCTCGTCCCGGGGGTCCGAATAGACGCCGAAGATGGGGCTCGTGTTCGCGCCGGTGGCGCGCATCAGGGCCAACCGGTCCTCCTTCGGGCGGGCGTGCGTCCGCTCGTGGGGGAACACCGTCCCCTCGCCGAACGCCGACAGCCGCAGCGCGCCCAGAAACCCCTTCCGCACGAAGACGCCGCGCCCCGGCAGGGAGAACTCCTGCTCGTAGTAGTAGAGCGCGGGGACCGGGTCCCTGGCGAGCGTCCCCTCGGCCAGCCAGGCCGTCAAGGAGGCGGCCGCCCGGGCGTACTTGTCGGGCGCAGCGCCTTCGCCCTCCGCGTCCATTCCGAAGTCGATGCGGACGATGTTGCGGGGATCGCGCTTGTGGAGGCTCGCCTGCTGCTCCGGGGAGATCACGTCGTACGGCGGGGCCACGACCCACGACAGGTCCGCGACCCTCCCCAGGTCGTAATGGATCCCTCGAAACGGCGATACGATGGCCATCGTCCTACCCCTTCCCGAGAAAGTCGGTGATCGTCCGGAACGGGATCGCCCCTTCCCGCAGCAGCTCCACGCCCTCCCCGGAGACGAGCACGACGGTCGAGCCCGGCGCCGGGCCCAGGCCCTGCCCGCGGGGCAAGGGCAACGGCCCGTCCCACACGATCCAGTCGACCCCGTCGCCGAACTCGGCGGCGATCTCCTCGGGCGTCGTCCAAATGCCGGGGCGGCCGGCCCGGTTGGCCGACGTCCCGGTGATCGCCCCGCCGACCTCGGCGGCGAGCGCCCGGGGAACCGGGTGGTCCGGCACCCGCAGTCCCACCGTCCCCGTTCCGCCCGTCACCGCGTCCGGAACCGCGGGCGAGGCGGGAAGCACGAGGGTGAGCGCCCCCGGCCAGAACCTCTCCATCAGCCGCGCCGCCGGCGCGGGAACCCGGCTCGCGAGCGAAAGGGCGGTCGCCCGTCCGTCGAGCAGAAGGGGGACCGGCTTGCCCGCTTCCCTTCCCTTCACGGCGAGCAGGCGGGCCAAGCCTTCCCCGGAGACGGGGTCGGCGGCCATGCCGTAGAGCGTGTCCGTCGGGACGACCGCGACGCGGCCGGCCCGAAGCGAATCGGCCACTCCGGCGGGGAGCGCCGGGGCGCCCGCCTCTTCCAGGCGCACGACCTGCGTCATCCCGCGCCCCTAGCGTCGACCACGAGGAGCTCTCCCTCGGGACGGCGAAG
>CAYWOT010000009.1:3837-22020 GCA_964459975.1 uncultured bacterium | reverse complement strand
CGCGCAGGCGCCCAAAGACAACCGCGCCCGCGACCTCCCGCCGGATCGCTGGACTAACGTGTTCGCTCCGACCGCGGGATTGGACATCCCCTCCCGGCTGGCGAAGCAGTTCGGCGCCGGCGCCGGCGCCGCCTCCGGCTCGTCGGCGACCGCGTACGTCCTTCTCGGAACGGTCGCCTCCAATACCCCCTCGGCTCGGCGGGCGGTCCTCTGGGCCGAGGGAATGAAGGAGCCCATCGTCGCCCGGGAGCACGCCGAACTGGAGCCGGGAGTCCGCGTTACGGAAATCGGACGCGAATACGTCTGGATCCGGCGCGGGGCCGTGCAGGAACGGCTGGAGCTCCTTCCCGTGGGCGCGAAGACCAAGACCGCCTCGACCTCGGCCCGCCGCGCCGCTCCGGTGGCCGCCAGGCGCATCGCGGCCCACGGCAACAACTCCTCCCTCCACGTCGACAAGATCGGCGAAAACACGTTCGCTCTCGACGAGGCGTCGGTGACCCAGCTCACGTCCAACATCAACCAATTCATGACGCAGGTGCGGATCATCCCGTATTTCGAGCGTAACAAGTCGGCAGGCTACCGTCTCGCCGCCATGCGGCCGGGGTCCGCCTTCGATCAGCTGGGCTTCCGAGGAGGAGACGTCATCCAGCGGGTGAACAACCTCGATCTGTCCAGCCCCGAGAAGCTCTATACGATCTTCCAGAACCTCAAGGACGAAAAACGCGTGACCGTCGATATTCTCCGTCACGGGCAGAAAAGTACGCTGACGTACGAAATCCGATGAGCAGGGAGAAGCCGATGAGAAACGTGGTCCTGGCCCTCGGAGCCCTTTGTCTCGTCGCTGCGGGCGCGGTGTCCGCCGCCGATCTTCCCCCGACGGGAACGCCCGCCGCGCAGGCGGACAACCAGGCTGCCGTGCAACCGGCCCCCGCCCCCTCCGCGGAAAGCGCACCGCCTTCGACGGACAACGGGGCGGCGCAGGCGAGCCCCGCGGCGGACAACCAGGCCGCCGTGCAACCGGCCTCCCCGCCTTCCGCGGAAAGCGGATCGCCAGCGATCGACAACCAGACCGCCCCGAAGCCGGCCGAGACCAAGGCGGCGCGCGGCGCGGCCCGGCGGCCGGTGTACCTGTCGATGGATTTCACGGACGTCGACCTGCCCGTCCTCATCAAGTTCATCGCCGAACAGACGCGGAAGAACTTCATTTTCGACGAGCGCGTTCGGGGCAAGATCACCATCATCTCGCCCCGCCGGATCAGCGTCGAAGAGGCGTACGACGTCTTCCTGTCGGTCCTGCACGTCAAAGGATTCGCCACGGTGGACCAGGGCAACACGGTCAAGATCGTTCCCCTCAGCCTCGCCCGGCAGGAGGACCTGCCGACCGGGACGAACGGAGCCGCGGAACCGGCCGCCAAGTTCATCACGAGGCTCATTCCCCTGCAGTACACCGATGTCAACGACATCGTCTCGCTCCTGACTCCGATGATCTCGAAGGACGGGCTCATCACTTCCTTTCCGCCCTCCAACACCCTGATCGTCATCGACTCCCGGGCGAACATCGACCGGGTGATGCAGATCCTCTCCGATATCGACCAGGAGGGTACGGCGAGCACGATGCGTGTGTTCCAGCTCAAGAACGCGAACGTCACGGACGTCGCGAAGACCCTCGAGACCCTCTATCAGGAACCCGCCACGGCGCAGGCGCGGGTTCCCGTACGGGGCCGCCACGTCGCCCGCCCCGGAAGGGCACGGGGGACTGCGCCCAAGTTCATTCCGGATGTCCGGACCAACGTCCTGCTCGTGCTCGCGGCCAAGGAGATGATGGACGACATTGCGGGCGTGATCGCGCAGCTGGACATTCCGACCCCGGAGAACACGGGCAAGATCAACGTCTATTACCTGGAAAACGCCGATGCGGAGGAGGTCGCCAAGGTACTCTCGACGCTGACCGAGGCGAAAGCCGGCGCTCCGCAGCGCGTGCCCGGCAAGAGCCCCACCATCAAGCAGGTGATTTCGGCGGAGCTCGAGGGGGGGGTGCGGGTCACTGCGGACAAGGCCACCAATTCCCTCATCATCATCGCGTCGCCCAACGACTACCGCACGCTCGTCGACGTCATCAAGAAGCTCGACATCCGCCGCCGGGAGGTTTACGTCGAAGCGCTCATCCTCGAGATCAGCCTGAACAAGGAGCGCGACCTGGGAATCGAGTTCCGCGGCGCGGCGGAAACGGGCAACAACGGGGCCGTCCTCGGGGGAACGAACTTTTCCTTCTCCGGCAACCTGAACGAGCTGCTCACCTCCCTGGCCGCCGGCAATCCGCTGCTGTTCTCGGGCACCGGACTGATCGCCGCGGGAATCGCGGGAAACGTCGTTCTTCCGGACGGGACGGAGATTCCCGCCATCACGGCCGTGCTCCGCGCGGCGCAGACCCGCGACAACATCAACGTTTTGTCCTCCCCGCACCTGCTGACCATGGACAACAAGGAGGCGGAGATCGTCGTCGCCGAGAACGTCCCCTTCATTACCAGCCAGTCGCGCGATACGACCAACCTCGCCAACGTCATCAACACCGTCGAGCGAAAGGACGTCGGCATCATCCTCCGGATCACGCCGCACATCCACGAAAGCCAGTACGTGAGCCTCGAGATCTACGAGGAGTCGTCCGCCCTCGAGGGGAACTCGCTTCTGTCGGTCTCCGAGGTGGGTCCCACGACCACGAAACGGTCCGCCAAGACGACCGTCCTCGTCAAGGACGGAAATACCGTCGTCCTGGGGGGGATGATGCAGACGACCATCAACAACAACGAGTCCAAGATTCCACTGCTGGGAGACATCCCGCTCCTGGGGCACCTGTTCAAGTTCTCGTCGGTCAGCCGCAAAAAAACCAACCTCCTCGTGTTCCTGACGCCGCACGTCATCAAGACGCCTGAGGAGATGAACCCGCTCACCAGGAGCCACCGCAGGGCGCTGGAACGGTTCATCCAACGGCACAGGGGCGAGGTGGAACAGATGCTGCCGGAGCCCGGACAGACGGAGACGCGATGAGCGGAGAACCCGCCAAGGACGCCGCGCAGACCGTCGCGGCGCTTGCGCCCGAAGCCGAACTTTTGGGCCGCATCCCGATCGGCTACGCGAGAAAGCACCTGATCCTTCCGTGCCGGGCCGAAGACGGCACCCTGATCCTGCTCTCCGGCCGCGCGGAAGCCGTCCACGCCCTGGACGAGATCCGGTTTCTCGCCGGGCCGGCGCGCGTCGTCGCCGCACCGGAGGACCTCATCCTGGAGAAGATCGACGCGGCCTACGAGCGCCATCACACCCCCGAGCGGGAGATCGTCGAAGGGCTGTCCGGCGAGTGGGAGCTCGACGTGGAAGCCGCGATCGAGGAAACGCGCGACCTTCTCGAGTCCCCGGACGAGGGGCCGGTCATCAAGTTCGTCCACTCCCTGATCTTCCGCGCCATTCGCGAGCGGTCCAGCGACATCCACATCGAGCCGTTCGAGAAGGAACTCGTGGTCCGCAACCGCATCGACGGGATCCTCTACTCCATGGTCACCGCCCCGAGGAAATGGCATGCCCCGGTGGTCTCCCGCATCAAGGTCATGGCGAACCTCGACATCGGCGAGCGCAGGCTCCCCCAGGACGGAAGGATCCGGATCCGGCTGGGCGGGAAGGAGATCGACATCCGCGTCTCCATCGTCCCCACATCGTTCGGGGAACGGGCGGTTCTCCGGATCCTCGACCGCTCGAACCTGCTGCTCGGGCTCGAGGACATCGGTCTGGATCCCGGCGAGCTCGCGTCGCTTCAGCGCCTCCTGGGGCGGGCCAACGGCATCGTGCTCGTCACCGGCCCGACCGGCTCCGGCAAGACGACGACCCTCTACGCGGCCCTGCGCCGCCTCGACTCGGGGACGAAGAACATCATCACCATCGAGGATCCGGTGGAATACCAGATCCAGGGGATCGGACAGATCCAGGTCAACCCGAAGATCCACCTCACCTTCGCGGGCGGCCTGCGGTCGATCCTCCGGCAGGACCCCGACATCATCATGGTGGGCGAGATCCGGGACTCCGAGACGGCGGAGATCGCGATCCAGGCCTCGCTGACCGGCCACCTCGTCCTGTCCACCCTCCACACGAACGATTCGCCCAGCGCCGTGACGCGGCTCGTGGACATGGGGATCGAGCCGTTCCTGGTCGCTTCCTCGCTCGCGGCGGTCATCGCGCAGCGCCTCGTGCGCAAGTTGTGCCCGGCGTGCCGGGTGCCGTACGGGCCCTCCCCGGCGCAATGGCGGGAGCTCGGGCTGTCGGGAGAGCCCGAGGGGCGGTTCTTCGGCCCGGCCGGATGCCCCGCCTGCATGAACACCGGCTATCGCGGCCGCATCGGCATCTTCGAAATCCTGCTCGTCGACGACCGCCTGCGCGCTCTCGTGCTCGAGCGCGCGGACTCCGAGGGGATCAAGGAGTTCGCCATTTCTCGGGGAATGCGTACGATTCTCGCGTCGGGCGCCGAGAAGGTCCGCGCCGGCTCCACTTCCGCGGAGGAAGTGCTCCGGGTCACGCAGGAAGAGTAAGGAAACGGCGTGCCTACGTACCGGTATACGGGAGTCTCCCGGCAGGGAGCCGGGACCAAGGGGGTCGTCGACGCGGAAAACCTCTCCGCCGCGCGCCACAAACTGCGGGCCGACGGAACCTATACGCTGACGCTCGACGAGGAAACCGGCGTCGGCAGGCTCCTCCCCTCTCTGTCGCTCCTCGGGAGAAAGGAGTTCCTGCCCCTTTTGACCCGCCAGCTGGCGACGCTCGTCGGGGCCGGCGTTCCCGTCGTATCCGCGCTCCAGTCGCTCTCGGCCCAGATCGACGACCCTCGGAACCGCCGCGTGCTGACCGAAATCCAGGAGGCCGTGCGCAGCGGAATGTCCCTGGCGCGCGCCGTCGAGGCCCACCCCGATGCGTTCCCGGAGCTCTATGCGAGCATGGTCCGCGCCGGGGAGGAAAGCGGCACGCTGCCGCTTTCCCTCTCGCGCCTGGCCGACCACCTGGAGGCGCAGGCCCGCACGGCCAACCGGGTCCGGTCGGCCCTGACGTACCCCCTTCTCATGGCTTCGGTGGCGGCCCTGGTGGTCATCTTCCTCCTGTCGTTCGTCGTCCCGAAGATCGTCGGGGTGTTCACCCATCTCGGGCAGGCGCTGCCCCTGCCGACACGCGCGCTGATCGCGGTCTCCGACGTGTTCGCGGCGGGTTGGTGGGTCCTGCTTCTGCTTTTCGCGGCGGCGGTGCTGGCGGGGAGACGGTTCCTCGCCACCGATCGGGGGAAACGGGCCCGGGACGTGCTCCTCCTTCGCCTGCCGATCATCGGAAGGATCGTGCATCTCTCGGCGCTTTCGCGCTTCGCCCGCACCTTGTCCACCATGGGCGCGGGCGGGATTCCGATCGACCGCGCGCTGCGGATCGTCGCCCCCGTCGTGGGCAACACCGTGATCGCGGAGCACATCGACGCGGCGGCGGCCCGCGTCGTGGAGGGAACGTCGCTCTCGGAGGCCCTGCGGCAGCACGCGGACATCCCCCCCACGCTCGTGCAGATGGTCGCCGTGGGCGAGGAGACCGGCAAGCTCGACTACCTCCTCGACAAGATGGGCGAGGCGATCGACGGCGAAGTCGAGGCGCGCCTGTCCCGCGCCCTCTCGCTGATGGAACCGCTCATCATCCTGATGATGGGGTCGGTCGTCGCCTACATCGTCATCTCGATCCTGCTGCCGCTGCTGGAAATCTCCACTATCGTCCGATGAGGAGGCAAGACATGGAACGCGCAAGAAACGAGAGGAACCGGGCGCAGGGGCGCGCCGGCTTCACCCTCCTGGAAATCATGATCGTCATCGTCATCCTGGGGCTCCTGGCGGCCCTGGTCGTCCCCAAGCTGATCGGCCGGACCGAGGAGGCGAAGCAGACGCAGTCCCGCCTCCCGATCACGAGCATCGAGCAGGCCCTTCAGCTGTTCAAGCTCGACAACGGATTCTATCCGGAGACGCAGCAGGGCATCGAGGCGCTCGTGCACGCTCCCGAAGTCGGCAGGATCCCCAAGAACTACCGGAAGGAAGGATATCTCGACCGCGTGCCGAAGGATCCGTGGGGCAGCCCGTACGTGTACCTCTGTCCCGGAACCCACGGAGATTACGACATCATGTCCTACGGGGCGGACGGGGTTCCCGGCGGGGAAGGCGAGGATGCGGATATCACCTCCTGGGAAGCGCAATAGCCGGGGGTTCACGTTCATCGAGCTTGCGGTCGTCCTGTTCGTGCTGGGGCTCCTTCTCTGGCTGGTCGTCCCTCGAATCTCCGCGGTCGTGGGCCCCGACCGGAACACCGCGTTCCGCAAAATCGCCGCCGGCTCCGAGGCGGCGTTCGACACCGCGCTGTTCGAGAAGCAGGAGGTCCGCCTCGTCATCGACCCGGCGGCCGGGACCTGCCGGTTCGGGCTCCCGGGAAAAGAGGCGGACGCCGCTTCGGCCGTGGATCTGCCGGAAGGGCTCCACATCACCGGCGTCCGGATCGAGAACGAGGACCAGCCGCCCGACGTCGTGACGACCATCCGGTACCTTCCCGGGGGAAAGATTCCCGCGTTCCGCATCTTCTTCCGCGAAGACGGCGAGGGAACCGACGTTCGGGAATGGACCCTCCGGGTGAATCCGTATGACGGGTCGGTGGACGTCCTCGAAGGGACCGTCGTACGCGATGAATAGGCGACCCCGCTCCAACGGCTTCACGCTGCTCGAGGTGCTCGTCTCCCTGGCGATCTTGTCCGTCACCCTCGTCGCCGCCTACCAGGTCACCTCGGGGGCGATCGCCGCGGCGCAGCGGTCCGAGCACTGGACGACGGCGTCGCTCCTCGGGGAGGCCAAGCTTCGGGCGGTCACCGAGACCTTCCCGGAGGTCCAGGAGACCGACGGCACGTTTCCCGCGCCCGACGACGCGTACGGCTGGCACGTCGTCGTAAAACAGGCCATGCACCCCGACGCCCGGGAGGTCTACGTCACCGTGTCGTGGACGGCCGACGGCAAGCCCGATTCCATCACGCTGGCGGGGCTCGCGGTGCGATGAACCGGCCGGCCGCCGGACGGCGGGGGTTCACCCTCCTGGAAATCCTGATTGCGCTGGCGATCTTCAGCGTGATCGCCGTGCTCCTCCTGTCGGCCTTCACGGGCGCGGAGCGCGCCCGCGACCTTCTCTCCGCGCGGGCCCGTGATTTCCGGCAGATCCGGATGACGATCGACCGGCTCGGCACCGACCTCGAGGGGGCGGTCGCCTCCAATATGAGCCCGTCGACCGCGCTCGCCTACCACGAGGACACCTTTTCCGGAATGCCCGCGGCCACCCTGGTCTTCACCGCGTTCGTGCTTCCGGAGTCCGGCGGCCCGCGTCCGCCGAGCGACATCGTCAAGATCCGCTACTTCCCGCAGCTGAGCCCCGACGGCCGCTTCCTCGAGCTGTACCGCGAGGAAGCCTCGCTGCCCCTGATCGAAAACAAGATCCCCCTGCGGCAGGTCCGGCTCGCCACGCGCCTCAAGGGCTTCCGGGCGGAGTTCTACGACGGGACGACCTGGACCAAGGAGTGGCCCCCGGCGGGCAGGACCTCGACCGCCCTGCCCGCCGACGTGGCGTTCATCCTCACCTCCTCGTCGGGGCAGGAATACCGCCGCGTGGTCCCGTTGCCCCTGGCCGGCCAGGAGGCGCAGCTCCTCTATTCCGGCAGGCGCGCGGGGTCGAAGAAATGAGGCCCGTACGCGCCGACGAGCGGGGGGTGGCCCTCCTCGTCACGCTCATGATCCTCGTCCTCGTCGTGGGCCTGGTGTGGGACGTCTTCCACATCGGCGCGAGGACCGCGCAGACGGGCGCCTACGGGCGCGACTCGATCCGCGCGGAGCTCGTCGCCGAAGCCGGCATCGGGGCGGCCCGGATCGCGCTGCGCGAAGACAGAAAGGACAACGCGAACGACACGCTCGACGAGGTCTGGTCGAGGCCGGTCCCCCCGATCGAGCTCGGGGACGGGACGATCCAGATCACGGTGGAGGACGAGGAACGCAAGTTCGACCTGAACAAGCTCGTCATGACGAACGGCAACGCGCCCGACGAAAAGAGGATCGCCATCTTCCGGCGGCTGCTCGAGATCCTCGAGATCGACCCGTCGCTCGCCGACGCCGTCGTGGACTGGCTCGACAACGACAACACGCCCCGCGTGGGCGGCGCGGAAAGCGACTACTACGAGTCGCTCCCCTTCCCGTACAAGGCGAAGAACGACTTCTTCGACACGGTGGACGAACTGCGCCTCGTTCGCGGCGTGACGCCGGAGATCTTCGAGAAGCTGCGGCCCTTCGTGACCGTTTACGGCGACGGATTGATCAACCTGAACACCGCCCCGAAACCGATCCTCATGGCCCTCTCGGGGTACCCGGGCGCGGCGGATATCGGGACGATCACCGAGGAAACCGCCGACGAGATCATCGCGTACCGGAAGGACACGCCCTTCCAGAACGTCGCGGACATCCAAAAGGTCAGTCCCCTCCTTTCCAATCTCTACCACAGTGTCTTGGTCTTCCGCGAGGTCACCACCGTCAAGTCGGAGACCTTTCATATCCGTTCCGTCGGCGAGGTCGCCGGAACGTCCCGGGTGATCGACGCCGTCGGCATCCGCACCGCGGGCGGCGCTATACAATGGCGATACTGGAGGGTAGAATGATCCACCGAATTCCACGGGGGGTGGCATGTCCATGAAGGTTTTGCCGACCGTGTTGTGCGCGTTGGCGCTCGCCGCCATGGCCGGAACCGCGGCCGCGGAGAAGACCGTCGCCGTCAACGATCCTGCGGTGCCCGGAGTGTTCGACCAGCCGTCGGCCGCGGTCTCGGGGTCGGTCGTCCACGTGGCGTACATCGGAGCGGACAACGTGGCCGGCCCGTTCCGCGTCTACTATGCCGCAGTGAACGGAAGCGCGGACTTCAAGAACCTCTCCCTGACCCGCGACACGTCCGGCTTCCTGATCACCCCGCCCGTCGCCGTCGACAACACCGACGCGGGCAACGACCCCTACGCCGACGCGCGCCATCCCCGCATCGCCGTGCGGTCCTCGAACGAGGTGGTGATCCTGTTCCAGGCCAAGCCCGTGGAATCCGCCGATCCCTCCTACGTCCTGTACCTGGCGCGCCTCAGCCTCGTCAATCACGCCGTGGTGCGGCAGACGGTGCGGATGGTGACGGGGATCACCGGCTTCACCGAGGACGCCACCTTCGGCGTGGTTTCCGCGGACGACACCGTCCGGGTGGCCTATGCGGGAAGGCCGGCGACCACCGGCCCGTTCAACGTTTACTACGCCAGAATCTCCCTGGACACTGCGGCGGTCACCGGAAGCCCCGGAACGCCCCTGCTCCTTTCGGCGGCGGCGGGCACGACGGGCGTCCAGCCGCTCCCCAGCCTGCAACTCGACAGCCAGCGCCGCGCGCACGTCGCCTGGGCCGCGAACGACAACTCGTCCTTGCCAACCGGGATCGACTACGCCCTGGTCAAGGAAGTGAGCGGGGTGGACACGGTCGCGATCGCCGCGACGCAGGTCCTGGGGCGCACCCGGAAATGGGGATATCCGAGCCTGCTCGTCGCGTCCACGACCTCGGTCTTTATCCTGGCAACCGACGAAACCGTTCCGAACACGGCAGGCGCCGTCGGCATGGTGTCGCTCAATCCGGACGCCGACAACCAGGACGGCAGCCCCGTCCAGATCACGGAAAACAGGAAGTTTTTCCGCACGCCGCCCGGGGAAGCGATCCTCCCCGAAAACTACAGCGCGTACCGGCCCGACGCGCACGTGGACGCGCTCAGCCAGGTCCACGTCACGGGATACGGCGTGAACGGGACGCGGAGCACCTACTACGCCTTCAAGCTGTCCAGCGACGAGCCGTACGTCACGTTCGTGAAGACCCCTTCCGTCGTCGGCCTCGATTCGACCGAATTCCCCGTTTCCCTCGACGGAGACTACACCCGGGCCGCGATCGGCTTCGTGACGGACGGAAAGGCCCTCGTCTTCTGGTCGGGACAGGGAGCGATCGGCCGCAATCTGGACGTCACCGGCCTGCCCACCGCCAAAGCGATTCCGTTCGACCAATCCGGGTGCGCGGTCGCCTCCGGCGGCTCGTTCCCGGCCCGAAGGGGGACCGCCGCCGACGCCCTCCTCCTCCTCGTTCCCGCAGCCGTCCTGGGAATCCGCCGCGCCAGGGGGCGGACGTTTGGGCATTAGACGTCTTGCGCCGGGCGGCTGGCTGTGGACGGTCCTCGGCGTTCTTCTGTTCCTGCTGGTGTTCCTGTCGGTCGTGGCGTACACGCTTCCGGGCGACGCGGTCCTCTCCGTCGCCCGCCCGCTTTTCGCGCGCAGCGGATTCGAGATCTCGGCGGCGTCGGCCCGCATGGAACTTCCCCTGGCTCTCCGCCTCGATGGCGCGGCCATCCGCCGCAACGGAGGGGGGACCCTGCACCTGGACACGGTCCGGGCCGCGTGGGAGTGGACGGGCCTGTTCCGGTGGCTCCCGTTCCGCGCCACGATCACGAAGGGGCAGGCGAGGGTGCGGATCCGCACCTCGCCCCGCTTCTGGAACCCCGGCAAAGGCCGGCTCTCGATTTCCGACCTCGCCGGCGAGGACTTCGCTCCGCTGGTTTCCCTGAAGGCCTCCGGCGTGGGGTTCCTGCTCAAGGGCGCCGAAGTGCGGTGGCGCCGAAGGGCGTCGGGCGCGTTTTCCGGAATGGGGACCGGCCGGTTTGCGTGGCTGCGCGTGCCGATCCCCGACCGGTCTTCCCCCATCCGGGAGGCGCTTCTCCGGGACGTCACGATCCGGTTCGCGCTGCGGGGGCAAACCCTCGTCGTGTCGTCGCTTGCGGGAACCTGGGAGGGAGCGCGCGTCGCGGGAACCGGGGAGGTCGCGGACGTCCTTTCGCCCGCCCGGTCGACCGTCACGCTTCTCCTGACGATCGCAAACCCCTTCGAGGGAAAAGTGGCCGCGATATTTGACCTGCTCGCGAAAAACGCAAAGAATGCTACTCTGAGAATCACGGGATCCGTCCTCTCGCCGAAGGCGGAAGTCCGGTTCTTCTGAGGTCAGGCCTTGTGAAAAGTCTCGGCATCTCCGTTGCGCGCACCGCCCTTTCCGCCGTCCTGTGGGAGCAATCTCTCACCTCCTCGAAGATGGAGGGAGCGTGGACCGTGCCGTGCACCGAGCCCTTCGGGACACCGGCGGACATCGCGCGGCTGGCCGACGAGATCCGCGGCGCCGCGGGCGCCCTTCCGCCCGCCGTGCTGTCGCTTCCTCCCGCGTGGACGTTCGTTCGCCGGGTCTCGCTGCCCGTCCCCGACCTTCCCCGGGCCAAAAAGCTGCATGTCGCGGAGCTCGAGGGAAACCTCCCGATCGAGGACGAGGAGATCCTCTCGGACATCCTGCCCTCTCCGCCGGAGGACCAGGGAACCTTTCTGGCGGTCGCCGCACGGCGCTCGACCATCGAAAAGACGGTGGACACCTTCACCGCGGCCGGATTCGGTCTCGACCGTGCGGTCACCGACCATGTGTCGCTCCTGTGCGCCGTGCTCTCCGCACACGGCGGATTCTCCGGCCTGGTCTTCTCCAACCTCAACGATCTCGTCGCGCTGCGCTTCTCGGGCGGGGCGGTCGCGTCGGCCCGGCAATTCCCGGAATCGATCGCCGCGCAGCCCGAGGAGCTGGCCCGTGCGATTCGCGAACTCCTGGACACCGAAGCGGGCGGGTCCGTTTTCCAGTCGTCCGTCGTCGTCGGCGACCTTCCCGCCGCCCTGGCCGACGTCCTCCCCAACGCGCGCCCGTTCGCTCCGCCCGGACAACCGGAAGGCACTCCCGTGCTGGCGTACGGTGCGGCGCTCATTCCGTTTTCCGCCAAGCAGACGGGTGGGTTCTCGCTGCGGACCTCGGCGGAGGCCGAATCGGAGCGGGCCCGCCGGCAATCCCGTCTCCGGATCGCGGTGGCCGCGGCGGCGGTCGCGGTGCTGGCCGCCTCGGCGACGCTCGGGGTCGCGCAATGGGCCAACGCCAAAAAGGTCGCGACGATCCAGGCGCAGATCCGAAAGGAATTCACGGAAGCCGTTCCCGGCACGAAGCTGGTCGTCCAGGGGACGGCGACGGCGCAGATCCGCGAAAAGATCCGGTCGCTCTCACGGCAGGGCAAGGAGCTGGGAACCGACGTCCCTCAACCGACCGCCATGCTGGAGCCGGTTTCCCGCGCGCTTCCGAAGGGCGGCCAGGTCTCCGTCCGCGAGATCTCGTTCGACTCGGGCCGGCTGCGGGTTGTCGGCGACGCGGGGTCGGCGCAGCTCGTCGAAGCCTTCCGCTCCTCTCTCGTTACCGCCTTCGGAGCGGGGGCAAAGGTGACCGTCCAGGAAGCGGAGGGCAGCGCCCACGAAGGCAAGGTGCGGTACACGATCCTCATCGAAAGCGAGGCGCCCGGCCGTGTTTCGTAGCCGCGAACAGGTCGTCCTCGCCCTGGGCGCGGCCGCCGTGGCCGCGATCCTTCTGCTTTCGTTCGTGGTCATCCCGGGGGTCTCGCGGGTGCGCGCGCTCTCGCGCGGAACGGTGCGGGCCGAACGGAACCTCGCGGAACTGCGCGAGCTGCGCCCCCGGCTGACGGCGCTGGACCGGGAGGTTCGCCGGAAGATGTCGGCGGTCAACGCCTCCGCGAACTCGCACGAGTCCGCCCTGGCGCGGCTGACCGCCGAAATTCAGAAGGCCGGCCTGCCCCAGGCGGCCTTCAGCCTGAAGTCGGCCGGCCCCCGGAACGGGGAATTCGTCGTCGAGGAGGCGTTCGACCTCAAGGCGGAAAACCTGACCTACCTCGAGGCGGTCCGGCTCCTCACGCACCTGGAGAACGGCCGGCTCCCGGTCGTCGTCCGGTCCGCGAACCTCAAGAGCCGCTACGACGACAGCAAGTACCTCGACGCCACGCTGCGCATCGGGTTCCTTACGCCCGTGAAGCGATGAAAGGGCGCGCGCTTCTCCTTGCGGCGCTCTGCGCGACGCTCGCGGCCGCCGGCTGCCGGCACGACCGGCCGCGGCCCAAACTCACCCCTGAAGACGAGACGCTCCTTGCCGCGAAGGCCGGCCCGAAGATCGGCCTGATCATCCGCGAGAACCTCCCCGCGCTGTTCGTCGGCGTGGTCGTCTTCCGCTCCGACGTGTTCCTCTCGGAATCCGAGACGCTGGAGCGGGCAGACCTGCCGGTGCTCGACTCCTTCGGCAACGCCGCGCTCATCCTGCTGAACGCGTCCGACATCCCGCCGCTTCTGCAGGTAAAGTCCGTCAGGAAGGTCTACTACCTCTGCCGCCAGGCGCCTCTCGCCAGGATCCATCCGGCGTTCGTCATGGAGATCCTGAAACGGTTCGGCGCCGGCAAGGAGAACGAGCCCACGCAGTTCCTCGTCCGGTTCCGCGAAGTACCCGGCGCCAAGGAACGGAAATTCATCGAGGACGCGGGTTTCGCCGTCTCCGCGCGCGCAGGGGCGGTCTGGTCCCTTTCGGGGCCCCTCGCCTTCCTGCCCCGCCTTCTCGAAGACGATCGAATCACCTATTACGAGGGCGCGTCCAAGGCGCGGACGATGTGACGCCCGGAAGAGGCGAGCCATTGAGCCGGTTCCTGCGCATCCGACAGCTCCACCTTCTGATCCTCGTCGTCTGGGGGATGGCATCCGTCTCCGGCGTGGACGTCTCTCCCGACCTGCACAAGATCGACCCCGCGGTCCGCTTCGGCGCCGTTGCGGCCCGGACGGTCGCAACCCAGCTCGCGACCGGCACCGAGGCCGGGCAGCAACCCCCGCTTTCCGTATTGATCCGGCTTGCGCACGCCGATGACACGCTGCCCGATCAGGTCCGGAACCTCGGCGGCTCGGCACGAGAAATCCTTCCGAGAATCTTTGCCGCTCGCCTGCCCGCGGACGCGATGAGATTCCTCTCGAACCGTCCCGAAGTCGCGTACATCGAATCGGACCGGATCGTTCGCCCGCTGCTCGACGTAAGTCGGCCCGCCGTGTCGGCGGATCTCGTTCAGCAGGGATCGTCTCCCCCCCTCCCGCAAGCGTTCCGGGGAGACAACGTCGTCGTGGGGATCGTCGATACGGGACTGTACGGAACGCATCCGGATTTCACCGGACGGATCGCCCATACCTTCTCCCCTCCCGCACTATCGTTGGACCCCTTGGAGGACACGGCCGGCCACGGAACGCACGTGACCGGGATCGCCGCCGGCGACGGCACCGCTTCCGGGGGAAAGTACATCGGAATGGCGCCCGGCGCCCCGCTCTTCATCGGCAGAGCGGGGGCGGAATCCTTCACGACAACGGCCATTCTTGACACCGTAGCCGATTTCGTCACATACGCGGATTCGCAAGTGCCCATCTCGATGCCCATCGCGATCAACTTAAGCCTCGGCGTATCAATCGGCCCTCACGACGGTACGAGCACGTTCGAATCGGCCATCGATCAGTTGGCTACAAGTTCGAGCGGAAGGAAACGGGTAATCGCCGTGGCGGCGGGAAACGGGCAGGGCTACCACGAACACTTCCGAACCGTCCTTCCCCCCTTCGGATCCGTGACGATTCCCCTGTCGCTCGAACACACCGGCTCCGTCGGAGAGGTCGACATCTGGGCCGACGGGGCTGACCTCTACACCGTGACCGCCACGCTGGGGCAGGAATCGGCGTCGGCCCCCTCGGGTGGCACCGCAACGTCCACCGGCGGCAACGTCGCCGTTTCCAACCGCGTCGACACGCCCATAAACGGCGCGACGCACATCGTGGCGTTTTTCATGGTGTCGTCGAACAACTCGCCCGCAACCGTTGTCCTGGCACGCACGCGCAATGCCGGCGGCGGTCGGGTGGACGCCTACGTCGACGACTCGCAGGGTGTCTTCACGACGGCCGTCGACGCGGGCACGGTCACGGAACCGGCGAACGCAAATCACGTGATCGCCGTCGGATCGTTCAACACGAAACATTTTCCAAGCGGCCTGCCGGACACAACGGAGGGAATCTCGACGTTCAGCAGTCTCGGTCCTACGCGTGACGGAAGGACCAAGCCGGACGTCACCGCACCCGGTTTTGTCATCTATTCCGCCCGTTCGTTGGAAGCGCCGGTGGCCAACTATACGTACGGCGTCGTCGACAACAATTATGCGATATTGGCCGGTACCAGCATGGCCACCCCACACGTAACGGGGGTCGCCGCGCTGGTGTGGCAGTCGAATCCCGCCCTGACGGCGGCGCAGATGAGGGCGCGGCTGACGCATACCGCGAATTCCCCCAGCGACGGCTCCGCCGCGCCGAACAACACCTGGGGCTACGGAAAACTCGACGCGTTGGCCGCCGTCGCCGATTCGGTCGCCGCGATCACCGCGCCGGCGACCGCCGCGCCGGGCGCTTCCGTGACACTGACGTCCGAAAACAGCTCAGGGCCGCTGGGCGACGCTATCACCGCGTATCAGTGGTCCGCACCCGGAGCCTCCGTGACGCCTGCCGGTAGCGCAAATCCGACGTTCCAGGCGGACGCGCCTGGCAACTACACCGTGTCGCTCGTTGTTACGTCCGGGGGAACGGACTCTGCCCCCGATTCGACGACGATCCACGTCAACCGTGTCCCTTCCGCCCAGGTGACGGGACCGTCCACCGACAACGTGGGGACGTCGGTTTCGTTCAGCGGGGCGGGAAGCAGCGATCCGGACGCTCAGGCCATTACGTACCGGTGGGTGCTCGTGTCCCGCCCGGCGGGAAGCACCGCAACGCTTTTGGGCGGCAACGTCCCCAACGCCTCCCTCAACCCCGACAAGGCCGGAACGTACGAGGTGGGCCTGCGGGTGGACGACGGCCTCGACAACAGCGCCCTCGCCATCCATTCGCTCGCAGCGACCGGCGCCGGCCCGACATCCTCTTCCGGCGGCGGCGGAGGGGGGTGCTCGGCGGCGATCGGCACCGGCGGCGGCGCCTCCTCGGCCGCCGCGGCCCTCCTGCTGTTGTTTCCTCTCGGGGTGCTCGCGGCGACCAGGCAGCGGGGCGGCTTGCGCTTGGGCCGCGCTCCGCGACGGGACTGAAAGGGTCAGGAGGGCGTCTTCCCCGCTTTTGCCGACGCTTCCAGGGCGGTCAGGCGCTCCCGAATCTCCCTGTCCTTCCGCCAGCGGGCGGTGACGTCCCGCATCACGGCCGATACCCCGAGCAGGACGCCGTCCTCGTCGCGGATGAGCGCGACGGAGAACTCCAGGGAGACGCGGGTACCGTCCTTGCGGACGCCCGGCACGGCAAGCATCTCCTTGCCGTACCGGGTCCGTCCGGTCTTCATGACCCGGAAATAGCCTTCCCAGTGCCGCGCCCGCTGCTTTTCCGGAACGATGAGGTTGAGCGTCTGCCCCACCGCCTCTTCCGCCGCGTACCCGAAGATCGCCTCCGCTCCCGCGTTCCAGAGGCGGATGATTCCGTCCTGGTCGGCGAAGATGACCGCATCGGGCGTGCTCTCGAAGATCCTCTTGTACAGGGACTGATCGTTGTTCGGCGACATGGCATCCTCCCCGCGGTTGCTCTCGCATTTGGGATGCAAGACCCCGCCGTCGTTTCCCAGGAAGCATACCATCGGTGCCGCGCATCCATCGACCGGGCGTGCCCCGATCCGCGAAATGGGGTAGACTTCCGGCATCGCTTTTGCTCAAAGTCCCCGAAACGGACAAAGGGGTTCTCCATGATCCCGGCAGAAAATCCGGCAATCCTCAGGGTGTCCATTTCCAGCGGGATGAGCGTGGAAATCCGCCTTGGTTTGAAAGAAGTCCGCATCGGGAGAGGCAGGGAAGCGGACCTGCTGCTCCCCGATCCATCCGTAAGCAGGCTCCACGCACGGATCTTCCGTGTGGGGAATCAATATTTCCTCGCCGACAACAGCAGGAACGGAACGTTCGTCGAAGAAAAACGGGTCTCGCAGGTTGCCCTCGACGACGGCCTCGCGTTCCGCATCGGGCCGTACCATATCCACTTTTCGCGGGAAACCACCCCACCGTCGACCGGTGAACCCCCTACCGTCGTTGCCGACTCCCGATCGGATTCCCAACCGCCCGAAGCCCGGGGCAAGCGCCCCGACAAAACAACCTCCTCTACGTTAGGTATTATAGGATATAGTACTGTGATAAAAGAACTATTAAGAAATATACAAAAGGTGGCGGCATCCGATTTCCCCGTTCTGATCGAAGGGGAAACCGGCAGCGGAAAGGAGCTGGTTTCGCGCGGGATCCACGAATGTTCCACGCGGAAGGGCGGTCCGTTCGTGGTCGTGAACTGCGGGGCGATATCGCCGGAATTGATCGAAAGCGAGCTCTTTGGACATGAGAAGGGAGCGTTCACCGGCGCCACCGTTCAACGGCGAGGAGCCTTCGAGATCGCGCACGGCGGCACGATCTTCCTGGACGAAATCGGCGAGCTTCCGATCCGCCTGCAGCCCAAGCTCCTGCGCGTCCTCGAACAAAAGGAAATCAAACGCGTCGGCGGCAACGAGACTCTTCTCGTTGACGTACGCGTCGTCGCGGCGACGAACCGGAACTTGAGAAAGGAAGTCTCCGACCAGAACTTCCGCGACGACCTGTATTTCCGCATCAGCACCATTACGCTTTCCGTGCCCCCTCTGCGGGAGCGACGGGAGGACATTCTGAAGCTCGCCTCCCACTTTCTCACGGATGTCTCCCGGCGGACGGACCAACCCTCCCCGACGCTCTCTGCCGCGGCGGCGGATGTCCTCTCCGCGTGTTCCTGGCCGGGCAACGTCCGCGAACTGCGCAACGCCATCCAGCGGGCCGTGGTAATGTGCGACGGCCCGACGCTCGAATCCACGGATTTCGCCTTCCTGTGCGCCGGAGAGCCCGGCCTCCCGGAAGTTCCCGAGGGCGGGTCCCTCTCCAAGTGGGAGCAGTCGGAACGGGCCAACATCTTGAGCGAGCTTTCCCGGCAACGGGGCAACAAGACCCGCGCCGCCCGGGAACTCGGCATTGCCAAATCGACCCTCTTCGAAAAGCTGAAAAAGTACGGCATTCGTTCTGCCGACTAGGATCGAATGTCGAACCTCTCGGTCTGAAAACCGGTCCGTTCGGTCAGCTGCCCCGGTTCGCCCCAC
>CAYWOT010000009.1:0-3827 GCA_964459975.1 uncultured bacterium | reverse complement strand
CGTTTGGATTTCTTTCGGATACCGCGCAATCGGATTCGGCGCCACATCGGTACGTGCCTTGCTCCCCTCCCGCCGCAAATGTCTGACACGAAGGAGGGACGGGGAATGGCAAACCCAAGAGTCCGTACTGCACGGCGCGCCGGCCAGGGGTTGACCGAATACATCATCATCGTCGCCCTGGTAGCCATTGCAGCGATCGGCGTGGTAAACATCTTCGGGAATCAGCTCCGGAATCAGTTCTCCACGATCATCGCCGCCATGTCGGGAAGTTCCATCCAGGTGCAATCCCTCGCCGCCAAGGCGAAAGAGCAGACCAACCAGCGGACCCTGAAGGACTATGCGTCAGAGAACCGGTAGCCGTCGAGGAACGGCCATGGTCGAATTTCTCGCCGGGGGCGTGCTGCTCCTCCTGGCGGTGATGGGGCTTCTCCAGCTTTCCCTGATCTGGGCGGGACAAGCCGCCACGGAGACGGCCGCCCATTTCGCAGCAAGAAGATTCGCTCTTTTCGCCCGCACCGATTTCCGTAAGGCGAAGATTGCCGCGCTGGCCGAAGCGGCCGCGCTCTGTCGCCAGCGTCCCGGCGGAACCGGCGCCGCGACTTCGTCCACCTCCGTCGACGTTTTCCCGCAACGAAACGGCGCGGCTGGCCAAAGGGCGCAGGCCGGCGACGCCTATCGCATTCTGGTCACTCACGGAGTCGAACTCTCCGTCCCATGGGTCAACCGAATTCTGTTTGCGCTCGCACCGACGACGAAGACGCGCCTCCACGACCGGTTCGTCCTACTTCTCCAGTCATCCCGCTGGGTAACGGTGGAATGACGATGATCTCCATGTTCACGCGGCAGCAAAGATGCCTCCGTCGCGGCGAGTACGGGCAAGCTTCCGTGCTGCTCCTGACGGTGCTGGCCGCGCTCCTGTCCGTGGTGTTCATGACGATCTTCATCGCCCACCTTGGTGGAGAAAAAGTCGCCTCGGCCGACGCAGTGGATTCGGTTGCGCTTTCCGCGGCCACGTGGGAAGCGCGGGGTTTGAACCTGATCGCGGCCTTGAACGATGGAATTCAACAGTGCTTCCGCCTGATCCGCTGGACGTCCGTATTGTGGGGCGCCGCCGCAATCGCCGCGTGCTTCGGCTGGGGTCTGCCGGCGTTCCTCGAGTACTCGAAATGGGCGGCCCGCGTCATCGGGAACGCATGGAAGACGGCCCGGCGTTTGGCCGAATGGGAAAGGAAGATCCGGGACGCGCTCCCTTTCCTGATCCTGGAGAACACCGCTGCACTTGCACGGGACCTGAAGGTGACCGGAGTTCTCTACCCCTTGGATCCCAGGGGACCTCACGACGACGCGCACACCTTGGAACTGCACGTCACCGAGAGCACTCCCCTCACCCTCGCCGATGCGATCTCCCCGATCAGCGCGACCAAGCGGAGGATCGCCGGGTGGAAGTGGGCCCACCGGATCGTCGGGCACATCGTGGCCGTTATCGATTCGGTCCTGCTTTCCGAAGTGGGATCGGACAGGTCTCCGATCACGATGCTCGTTCCGGAGGCCCACCTGCCGGAGCGCCAGAAAGTACGGTTCGCCGGCTTTCGGACGGTCGCACCGGTTCCCGCGCCGTTCGTCCCGTCTTCTCCGGTGAGCCGCTTCCCGTTCATTGCGTCCGCGGAAGTGTACGGGGGAGACGCAGTCACGATGACTTGGCGGTCACGTTTCACGGAATGGGAGGAAAAGCCGTGAAGCCTCATTCCCTGCGAGGACAAGCTCTCCTCGAAACCGTCCTACTTCTCCCTCTCCTCGTTACGGTTCTCTTGGGGGCGTATGCCTCGGTGCGGACCGCGATCCTCCGATCTCGTGCGGAATCGTCCGCGTTCGCCCATGCCCTTCGCGTCGGCCGCAATCTTCCCGGAATCGAACAAGACCTGTCGCGCTCCGTCTCGTCCGATCCCGGTTCAACCGTGATCCGGACGAGCCGCGGCGAAACCGCCGGTATCCTGCCCGCCTTCATTGCGCGGCTGGCCGGACGGACCGCCGCGACGGTGAAGGTCCAAAAAGAATGGGCCGAGATCGGCGCGCCCGATTGGCTCCCGACCGCGCGCCTCCTTCGCCAAGCAACCCTTCACGCGGACTGCTGGGGCGAGAAGACGCCGTCCGGCTCCGATATCCGGCGCGCGGTAAGCGCACTCGTAGTCCTCGGAGCGGTCCATTGAAACCGGCCTTCCGGATCGTCGCGATCCCCCTCCTCGCGTGCACGGTGTCCGCCTACGCCCTCGCCCGCGGTACCGGCCCCGCGGGCTCAGGCACCCGCGCATTTTGCTTCGACGGCAGGTGGTACGCGGTGGGCGACAGCACGAGCGGCGAATCCGTTCTTCGAAACGAGCTGGCAAACGCCGGATACGCGATTCCCCGGAACGGCAAAGAATCCCGGGATCCGCTCGACTGCCGGATCGACCCGCTGTCGCCCATCGCCGCGAAGAACGGTCCCCGCCCGCTTCGCCTGCCCTTCCCGCCAAATAGCTTCCGCGCCCACGAGAGCGTGGGAATGGAATCCAACGCCCACATCGTCGAAATCGCCGGCGGAAGCCTCGCCGGGAACCCCGCGCGAATCCGAAATGCCCTAGTCGCCGCGGACTGGCACGTCACGCAGTCCGACCGGTCCGGCAGACCGTATTCCATCGGCATGATCAAACATGGAAAGGAGACGTCCGTTGTCGTCCTGGAAGAGGATTCAGGCAGCCTCCTCATTCTTCGCCGGATGGAAAAATAGAGTGCCGGAATACGTTCCTCTGATCGCCGGGGTGACCCTGACCGTCCTGGCGGTTCTCATTGCCCGACAGCGGATCACCTCGGCGGAAAAGAACATCCTTGCGAAAACCGCCCCCCGCGAAATCGTCGTGGCCGCCGAACCGGTGCCCATGGGATCCGTCTTCTCGCTGGCCAACATCGCCAAGAAGTCGGTTCCGTCCGTGGGAACGAGCCGCCGCAACGTCTTTGCAAAAGACTTCGCGCTCCTCCTCGGCGCCAAGGCGGGCGTCGCGGTTTCCCAAGGAGAACCTATCCTGTGGACGGACGTGCGGGAGCCTTTCGAAGTCGAAACCTTTTCCCGGACGATCCCCGAAGGACACAGGGCGGTGACGATCGACGCAGACGGCAAGGATTCGTTCGCGGGTCTGCTTCGCACGGGCGACCACGTGGATCTCCTTCGGCAGGACCGTAATGGCCGGGATATCCGGCCGTTGTTGAGCGATGTTCCGGTAATCGCCGTCAACCGCCACTTCCTCCCGTTTACGCCCGGCGAAAACGATAGCGAAATCGCCACGATCACCGTTTGCGTAACCCCGAAGGACGCGGTCCGCATAGCGGCGGCGTTGCGGAACGGAAAGCTCTCGTGGCTCCTCCGAAATCCCGACGACGCCGGTGGACATGCAACGCGACGGACCCGCGCAGCGCCGGCCCATGCCGCCGTGGAAATCTGGAAGGCCGGAATCCCGGAGCGGAAGCCGCCGGCCACCCTGGCATTCGGAAAACCGGTACGATGAGCCGGCCCCGGTTCGCCATCGTGGTGCTTGTATCGGTCGTCGGGATCGCCGTTTCGACTTCTCCCGGTTTCAGTGAAACGCTTCGCCTGCGTCGAGACGAGCTTTCACGTCGTCGACGGTGCATTCGTCGACGCGGGACTTGGCGTCGTTGACGATGTCGAGGAATCGCGGGGCGTGCTGCTTGGCCATGAGAGATACTCCATTAGGGATCGCGCAAAGATGGATCATCCCATCCTGAGCGCGTGACGACAACGCTTGCGGATTCGCGGGACCAGAGAGCATAGAACCGGA
>CAYWOT010000008.1:0-22807 GCA_964459975.1 uncultured bacterium | reverse complement strand
GACCCCTGGGACGACCTGGTCGATCCCCCGACGAAGGTCCGCGCGCGGGGCATCGTGGCGCACCTCGGGGTCCTGTATCTGCTGTTCGGACTCACCTACATGATCTACGGAACCTTCATCGTCACCACAATGGTCTCGGAGCGCGGGATGGCGGAGGTCTCCGCCGGACGGTTCTGGGCATGGGTGGGGTTCTTCAGCATCTTTTCGGGAATGTTGTTCGGCACGTTGTCGGACCGGATCGGGCGAAAGGGAGGATTCATGGCGGTCTTCGCGGTGCAGACGCTGGCGTACGCGCTTGCCGGCGCAAACGTCGGGATGTGGGCGCTGTACCTGTCCGTCGTCCTGTACGGAATCTCGGCTTGGAGCACGCCGACGATCATGGCCGCCGCGGTCGGCGACTACCTGGGGCCCGAGCGCGCCGCGGCCGCATTTTCCGCGGTCACCTTCTTCTTTGCCGCGGGACAGACCGTGGGGCCAAGCCTTGCGGGAATCGTGGCCAAGCACACGGGGACGTTCGCCACCTCCTACCTGCTGTCGGCCGCGGCCACAGCGACCGGCGTACTGCTCGCAGCGTTTCTCCGCGACCCAAGCCGGGCAGACCGGGTGCCCCTGCGGTCGATCCCCTGAGGAGTCCGCCCAAAAACCTCGCCGGTTCCATTTCTTCTTCCATGATAACAGGCTGTTTTATAGGGATTTATTCCCATCGCCAAGATGGCGCGGCAGTGCTTTGCGCATGGTCTCGGATCACGGGCGCTCCGGATCGATCGCCGCAGGAAGCACACCCTCGGATGCGTGAGCAAGTCTTCAAGCAAAAAACTTTCCCGGAAAACAATCATCTCAAGCGCCGGCACATTTCCAGCAATCCTTATGAGGAGAAAAGGAGCTCGCCATGCGCAAGACGTTTCTCGTTTCCGTGTTGTTTCTTTTTGTCGCCGCGTTCGCGACATCGGGCGTCGCCACCGCCGCGGAAGGGACGAAGTCCGACTCGATGAAATCGGAACCGGCGAAGTCGGACACGATGAAAGCGAAGCCCACGAAATCCAAGTGGGCGAAAAAGAATTACGTCCGCCTCTGGCTCTCCGCCTATCCGGGCGTGAAGACCTCCGCCAAAGGAGAGGCGGGTTTCGCGCTGTCCAAGGACGGCAAGTCCATCCATTACAAGGTGACCGTGAAGCACATCAAGGACGTCACGATGGCCCACATACACGTGGCCAAGGACGGAAAGCCCGAGGCGATCGTCGTGTGGCTGTATCCGACGACCGGCCACGCTCCGTCTCTCAAGGCGGGGCAGTTCAAGGGAGTGCTCGTCAGAGGGACGATCACGGAGGACAAGATCGAGGGGCCGATGAAGGGGCAGTCCGTGAAGACCTTGTTCGAGGACATCAAGTGGGGCAAGGCCGGAGTCGTCGTCCATACCAAGGAGAACCCCAAAGGCGAGCTCTGGGGGGTACACGGGAAAAAGACGAAAGGCAAAGCAATGGAAGGCAAGAAATGGTAGGAAAAGAAGGAGCATAAGACGGGATACTAGGGTTTCGTGACCCTGTCGACGGACCGGGGCCGCTCCCGGGCCCTGGTCCTGCTTCTTCTCGCCGCGTTCGGCTGGAGTCTGGGCGGGATTCTCGTCAAATCCATCCACTGGCACGCGATGGCCGTCGCCGGCACGCGAAGCGCCATCGCCGCCGTCGTCATCGCGCTGTTCATCGGCAAACCGCGTGTTACGTGGTCCTTCGACCAGGTCGGGGGAGCGGTCGCCTACGCGTGCACCGTCGTCACCTACGTGGTGGCCAACAAGATGACCACCGCCGCCAACGTCATTCTCCTGCAGTACACCGCGCCCATCTACGCAGCCGTCTTCGGCGCATGGTTTCTGGGTGAGCGCGCCTCCCGCCTCGACTGGGCGGCCACCGTCACGGCCCTGGTGGGCATGGCGCTGTTCTTCTTCGACCGCCTGACGGTGGCGGGATTCCGTGGGAACCTCGTGGCGCTCGCGAGCGGGTTCAGCTTCGGCTGGCTCGCTCTCTTCCTCCGGCGGCAGAAATCGGGGTCGCCCATGGAATCGGTTCTCCTCGGGAACGTCCTCGCGGCCCTGGCCGGCCTCCCCTTCCTGTTCGGACCGGGTCCTGGCGGGTCCGGCTGGCTGGGCCTCGTGCTGCTCGGCACGGTCCAGCTCGCGCTTCCCTACATCCTGTTCACGATCGCGATCCGCCACGTCTCCGCGGTCGAGTCCCTGCTGATTCCGATGATCGAACCGGTCCTGAACCCGCTGTGGGCGTTTCTGTTCCTTGGGGAGACTCCGGGGCCGATCTCCCTTCTGGGCGGCGTGATCATCCTCGGATCGGTCGGCATCCGGGGGGCGGTCCCGCTCCTGCGGAGCCCCGCGTGACCGCCGAAACTTTCTATGGCGGAGACCCCTCATTTGGGGTATGAATATTTCTGCCCACAACGAAAGGTTTCCAGACACGACAGGAGGTGCGGCTATGCCAAGGAGCGGTCGTCTCGGAAGCGTCGTTGCATTCGCGATGGTACTGGCGTTTCTGTTGTACCCGGTTTCCGTCCGGGCGGGAGCGTCGTACCCGAGCAAATCTCTCACCTACATCATCTGCTTTAACCCGGGCGGCGAGTCCGACATTACGGCCCGCATCCAGGAGCAGCCGCTGAAGAAGTACTACAAGGACGGCGTGGTCATCACCTACAAGATCGGCGGAGGCGGATCCGTGGGGTGGTCGGAGCTCGTCAAGAGCAAGCCCGACGGCTATATCATTGCGGGCGACAACCTCCCGCATATCGTCCTGCAACCGCTTATCCGGGGCAACGCCGGATACCAGACGCTCCAGCTGAAGCAGATCATGCTCTTCGAGAGCACCCCCAATATCCTCGTCGTCCCTGAGGACAGCCCGTACAAGACGCTCAAGGATTTCCTCAAGGAGGCGAAGGCACATCCGGGCGCCGTGACGGTGGGCGGAAGCGGCAGCAGCACCGCCAACGACCTCGGCACCCAGCTGCTGAACAAGGCCGCCGGGATCAAGCTCACCTACGTCCCCTTCACGGGATCGGGCGCGGCGGTGCCGGCCCTCCTCGGAAAACACGTGACCGCGCTCATGACGTACTCCACCATGGCGGTCCGGTACAAGGGCCAGTTCCGCCCGCTGGCCATCATGGCCGACGAGCGGATGCCCATCCTGGCCGACGTTCCCACCTTCAAGGAGCTCGGCTTCAATCTCGTGGAGGGAGCGTATCGCGGCGTCGCCGCCCCGCCGGGAACGCCGGACGACATCGTCCAGAAGATCGCCGACATCTTCGCGAAGGTCATGAAGGACCCGGGCGTCGTCAAGAAGATGGATCAAAACGGGTTCAAGATCGAACATATGGGCCCGAAGGCCGCGACCGACTTCGTCAAGAAGAAGATGGTCGAGTACAAGGAACTGTTGACCGAAATGGGACTGATCAAGAAGAAGTAGCCGTCGGGAAGCGGTGACATCCACGACGAGCCCGGGCGGCAAGGGACCGTCTGCCGCCCGGGCTTTTTTCCTCTCGCGAGGGGAGTAGCGTAATTGGAGACGCACCTTCTCCTGGGACTGCAGCACCTGTTGTCCTTCAACAATCTCCTGCTCGTGATCGCCGGCACCGTGGCGGGAATGATCGTCGGTGCGCTCCCCGGGTTGACGGCCACGATGGCCGTCGCGCTTCTCGTCCCCTTCACCTACGCGATGGACCCGATTCCGGGACTGGTCCTTCTGGGCGCCATCTACATGGGCTGCATCTACGGCGGCGCATTCAGCGCCATTCTCATCAACACCCCTGGGACGCCGAGCTCGATCGGGACGACGTTCGACGGGTATCCGATGGCGCGCAAGGGCCAGGGCGAGGAAGCGATCATCGGCGCCACCGTCGGCTCCGCCTTCGGCGGCGTCTTCGGCGTCATCGCCCTGATCTTCCTGAGCCCGCCGCTGGCGGCGATCGCGCTGAAGTTCGGCCCGCCGGAATATTTCTGGGTGGGCGTCTTCGGGCTGACCATCATCTCCAGTCTCGCCGCCGGCTCGTTCCTGAAGGGGATCACCGGAGCCGCGTTCGGCGTCCTCATTTCCACGATCGGCATCGCTCCGATCGGGGGCGACGTCCGGTTCACCTTCGGGATCCCCGCCATGCAGGGGGGAGTCGAACTGATCGTCATGCTCATCGGCCTGTTCTGCATCCCCGAAGTGCTGGAGATCGTTTCCCACGGGGTTGGAGAACGCGAAACGCTCGAGTACCGCCGGCGCAAAGGCATTCTGTGGGAATCGGTCAGGAAAGTGCTTTCCCAGCGCGCGAACCTCCTTCGGTCCTCCATCATCGGAACCGTGGTCGGCATTCTGCCGGGAGCCGGCGGCAACATCGCCAACCTCGTCTCCTACAACGAAGCCCGCAGGGTCTCCAAGCATCCGGAGAAGTTCGGCACCGGCATCGTCGACGGCGTCATCGCCACCGAGACGGCGAACAACGCCGTCGTGGGCGGCGGCATGATCCCGCTGTTTACGCTCGGAATTCCGGGAGCGCCGCCGGACGCGGTCATTTACGGGGTCCTGCTGCTGCAGGGGCTGCATCCCGGGCCCGAGCTGTTCACCGTCCGCGCGGACATCACCTACACCTTCATGCTGGCGCTGGGCCTGTCCGCCCTCGTGATGGTGCCTGTCGGAATCTACGGCGGACGCCTTCTCACGCGGTTCGTGGCCGCCCTCCCCGGCCGGTATCTCGTCCCGGGAATCGGGATCCTCACCATCATCGGGTCGTACGCCATCCGGAACAACTACACCGATGTCATCCTCATGCTCCTGTTCGGGGTTATCGGATACGGCCTGCGGTACCTCGACTTCCAGGCGCCCCCGATCGTGCTCGGCTTGATCCTCGGACCCATCATGGAACGCGGGCTCGTCCAGACGTATCTCATCGGACAGGCCTATTCGTCCCCCTGGTTCGCACTCGTCGCCAATCCGCTGTCGTGGATCCTCATCGGGATGTCGGTGTTTTCCTTCGCGTGGCCGTTCATCGGCCCCTTGAAGAAACGGTTCCAGAAATCGATGGACGCCGGCCCCGGACGTGGAAAGTCGGAGGATCAACCATGACCGCGAAAGGCCGCGACCGTCTCGGGTCGGTGCTTCTCCTTGCATTCGTGGCGACGCTCTGGGCGCAGCGGGACTACATCACGAAGTTCGGCGGCCTGTTCCCCGACATCGTGATGGAAATCATGACCGCCCTGCTCGTGCTGGCGCTTGTCCTTTCGTTTACACGCTACGCGGCCATCAAGGAACCCGAGGGGGGCCCGAAAAAGGGGGAACCCGTCAAGTGGGTTCCCATGACGGTGGTCGGCGTCGTTCTCCTCGCGTGGACCGTCTTCCTCCAGACGCTGGGTTTCGCCCTGTCCGGCGTGCTCGGCTTCGCGGGCATCTGCTGGTATCTCGGCGGCTGCCCCTGGGATTGGAAAGAGATCACAAAGGCCGTCGCGGTCGCTCTCGCGATCACCTACCTTCTCATCTTTCTGTTCGAAACTCTGCTTGAGGTTCCCCTTCCGGCGGGGACGATCTTCGGGTAACGGCGTCGGAAGACTGGATCACCACCGTGGTTCGGGAGGCATGGAGGATCCGATGAAAGAGATCAGCGTGGCGGTCATTCCGGGAGACGGGATCGGCAAGGAGGTCGTGCCCGCGGCGCAGAGCGTCCTCGACGCCGTCGCGGAGGTGCACGGTGGATTTCGGCTCCGGTACGAAGCGTTCGAATGGAGCTGCGAATACTACACGAAGCACGGGAGGATGATGCCCGAAGACGGCATCGACCGGCTGCGCCCGCACGACGCGATTCTTCTCGGGGCCGTGGGCTATCCCGGGGTCCTGGACCACGTCTCCCTTTGGGGGCTTTTGATTCCGATCCGCCGGGAGTTTCAGCAGTACATCAACCTGCGCCCGGTGCGGCTCCTTCCCGGCGTGCGTACGCCCCTTCGGGACCGGCGTCCCGAGGACATCGACTTCTTCGTCGTGCGGGAGAACAACGAAGGGGAATACTCGAACATGGGCGGCCGCCTTTACGAGGGGCTGCCGAACGAGATCGTGGTCCAGAACACGGTCTTCACCCGGCTGGGGGTGGAACGGGTCCTCCGGTACGCCTTCGAACTGGCGCGCAAGACCGGCCGCAAACGGGTCACCTCGGCGACCAAATCGAACGGGATCAACGTCACCATGCCGTACTGGGACGAGCGTTTTCATGCGGTCGCACAGGAATATCCGGACATCGAAGCCGACCAGTTCCACATCGACGCGCTGGTTGCACGATTCGTGACCCACCCCCACCATTTCGACGTGGTCGTCGGGAGCAACCTGTTCGGCGACATCTTGAGCGACCTCGGGCCCGCCATCGCGGGGAGCATCGGCATCGCTCCGTCCGCAAATCTCAACCCGGAACGAAGGTACCCCTCCATGTTCGAGCCGGTGCACGGTTCGGCGCCCGATATCGTGGGCAAGGGGATCGCCAACCCGATGGGCCAGATCTGGTGCGCCGCGATGATGCTGGAGCACCTGGGGTTCCCCGAGGCGGGCGATCAGGTGATGCGCGCGCTCACCGCGACGATCGCCGGGGGAACGCTGACGCCGGACATCGGCGGCACGGCCGGCACCCGGGAAGTGACCGCCGCCATCTGCGACCACCTCCGCCGCCCGCCTCCCGGCGCCTAAAGGTCCCGCGCGCGGATCTACAAGGGGGCATGCGCCGCCTCGACGATCGCCCGGATGGCCCGCGGGTTGACGGACGTGTCGATCGAGCAGCCGTTCGCCAGGAAGAAGCGCTCCCTTCCTCCTTGCGCGCGCGCCTCGCGCACGTGCTCCGCGAGGAACGGGTCCGTTCTCCGGTTGACGATCTTCTGATCGATGCCGCCCATGACGCATCCTGAACACTTCGCCTTCGCGGACGCCAGGGACGGCCCGTTCGGCCCCCGGTCCCACCAGTTGAAGACCCGGACCGGGAGATCGAGGCAATCGTCGAAGAACAGGTCCTCGCCGTGGAGATGGGCGACGTTCATCCGCCCCTGGGCGGAAATCGCCTCACACACCCGGTGCGCGAACGGCTTCATGAACGCGAGGAATGTGTCCCGGGTCACGAACTCCCGGGACGCCGGAATCGAAAGGAAGATCCCCGCCGACCCCAATTCGAGGGATCTGCGGCAGTAGGCGATCAGGTTCTCCGTGATGACGTCCAGCGCCCCGCGGACGCCGTCCGGGTCGCTCTCCATCAACGCCGCGATGTGCTCCCCCGCAAGGCTTCGTTTCAGCGTGTGCCACGGGTCGAAGACCGTGTCGAGGAAATAGGCCTCTCCCCGGAGCTCCCCTGCAATGACCTCGAGCGCCCGGAACTGTTCCCGCCACGGAGATCTCTCGACGTCGAACCGGGAAATGCGCCGAAGGTCCGCGCCCGTCCGCACCGCCTCCAGGCCTTCGGGCAGGGGGTAGAAGTAGTCGTTCATCACCTTCAGGTAGTCGAAGTCGTAATGCCGGAAGAAATCGAGGGCCAGACGCGCGAACCGCGGGCCGTCCCCGTGCTGCACCCCGAAGTGATACCAGAGCGAGACGGGGGCGCGGTCCACGGCCTCGCCGCCCAATACACGATCCACGAGCTCGATCTTTCCGCCGGTCTTTCCCATCGCGTCCTCCTTGTCGATCTCGGCGTACCGGCGCACCGCCGTGCGCCCCGTTTGCCCCCGATCCCGCGCGCCGGTCCCGGAGCCGAAAAGCGGATCCTACCCTCTCTCGCCGATCGTCTTGCCGATCGCGTAGGCCTGCCCGAGGCCCTCGCCGACTCCGAAATACCTGCGGATCTCCGGTCCGTAGAGAATCGGCCTCACCTTTTTCAGGTCGGGAAGGCCGTCTTCGCCCAGAGTATCCTCCTCGGCCTTGACGTCCACGACCTCGCCGATGAACTGGATGTGAAGTCCGATCTCCACGGTTCGGAGAAGCCGGCACTCCAGGACGAGCGGAAACTCTCCCACATACGGTGCGTCCACGAGATCGCTCCGGACGGGCGTAAGCCCCGTAGCCGCGAACTTGTCCACGTTCCGTCCGGAAACGGTGCCGATGTAGTCCGCCTCCCGGCAGTGGGCCGCGGACGGCACGCTGATCGTGAACGCCTTGCGCGCAACGAGGTTCGCGTACGTGTAGGTGGCCTCCCGCAGCGACACCGCGACGCAGGGAGGCTGCGAGCAGCAGACCCCTCCCCATGCCACGGCCATCGCGTTCGCTCTTCCCCGCTTGTCGTACGTCCCCACGATCCACACCGGCGTGGGAAAAATGAGCGTCTTCGCACCAAACGATCGTTTCATCGTCGCGCCTCCTGATGTCTCGCGTCCGGTCCTGGCGCACTCGCCGGACCGGTTCGCTTCGTTTCGCGCCGCACGGATCAGCGTCCGGCGAACAGCCGATCCACGATCGCCTTCGCCTCCTCCTGCAGCCGCCGAAGGTGCTCCCTGCCCGAAAAACTCTCGGCGTAGATCTTGTAGACCTCTTCCGTCCCCGAAGGACGCGCCGCGAACCAGCCGTTCGCCGTCACGACCTTCACGCCCCCGATCGGGCGCCCGTTGCCCGGAGCCTTCGTCAGGATCTCCCGGATCTTCTCCCCGGCAAGCTCCGACGCCTCGATCCGATCCGGCGTGATTCCGCCGAGGGCGGCCTTCTGGTCCCGCGTCGCGGGCGCATCGATCCGCTCGTAGACGACCTCCCCGAACCGGCCGGCGAGAACGGCATATGCCTCCCCGGGATCCCGCCCGGTCCGTGCCGTCATTTCCGCCGCGAGAAGCCCCATGATGATCCCGTCCTTGTCGGTCGTCCACACCGCGCCGTCGCGCCGCACGAACGACGCACCGGCGCTCTCTTCGCCGCCGAACCCCAGTTCTCCGCCCAGGAGACCCTCGACGAACCACTTGAATCCGACCGGCACCTCGGTCACCCGTCGGCCGAGATCGGCGGCCACGCGGTCGATCATCGCGCTCGTCACGACGGTCTTGCCTACCGCCGCCTCCCGCCTCCAGTCCTTCCGCCCGGAAAACAGATACGACACCGACACCGCGAGGAAGTGATTCGGGTTCAGGAGCCCCGCCCCCCGCACGACGATACCGTGCCGATCGTTGTCCGTGTCATTGGCGAACGCGATATCGAAGCGGTCCTTGAGAGCGATGAGGTTTGCCATGGCGTGCGGCGACGAGCAGTCCATCCGGATCTTCCCGTCCCAGTCCAACGGCATGAAGCGGAACGTCGGGTCGACGTCCTCGTTGACGACCGTTATCTCGAGACCGTACCGCTCGGCGATCGGCCCCCAGTAGGCCGCACCCGACCCGCCCAGGGCGTCGACGCCCACTCGGAGCCCGGCCTCCCGAATCGCCTCCATGTCGACGACCGAGGCCAGGTCGCCGACGTAGGACCCGACGTAGTCGTGCCGATGGGTGGTGGGGGCGGCGCGGGCCCTGCTTGCGGGAACCCGCCGCACCCGACGGAGCCCCTTCTCAAGGATCGCGTTCGCCTCGTCCTCGATCCGGCGCGTGACATCCGAATCCGCCGGACCGCCATGGGGCGGATTGTACTTGAACCCGCCGTCCTCCGGCGGATTGTGCGACGGAGTGATCACGATCCCGTCGGCCAGCCCCCCCTCCCGGCCCCGGTTGTAGGTCAGGACCGCGTGGGAAATCACGGGAGTCGGCGTGTACCCGTCGTCGCAGTCGATCATCACGTCGACGCCGTTCGCCGCGAGCACCTCGAGGGCCGTCGTGAACGCCGGCTCGGAGAGCGCGTGGGTGTCCTTCCCCAGGAACAGGGGGCCGGTGATGTGCCTCCGCTTGCGATACGCGGCGATCGCCTGGCTGATCGCCAGGATATGGGCTTCGTTGAACCCGCATTCGAAGGAGCTGCCGCGATGTCCGGACGTGCCGAACGAAACGCGGTGCGCGCGCACGGCCGGATCGGGCTGCTCCGCGTAATACGCCGCAACCAGGCGCGCCGGATTGACGAGCACGGAAGGGGGCGCCGGTTTCCCCGCGAGGGGGTTCGTGGGCATGGGCTTTCGTCCTTTCGATCGGGGCTCCGGCGGAACACAGCCGGCGATTCCTTTCGACTGGATCGCACCGGAGCGAACCAAGCCGATCCCGGTCTCTCCCTGGTACGTGATGACAAGGGCGCCCGGCCGGTTCCGGAGTTCCCCGGGAAACGGGCTTTTCAAAAGAAAAACCGGCCCATTGTACTTCCGAATCGGCCCCCGGGGAACACCATGCGCCCTGAGGCGCCCGACCGTCCGCCGACGCGGGGCCGGTTTGCCGGCGGCCGGATCCGGCGGTATACTTACCTCGCGGACAGGGTGTGCCGGACGGAACGCGTCGCGCAGGGGGGCGGACCTGTAGGAGGTGCGCGATGGAAGTCAACCTGACCGGGACGGAAATCAACGCGCTCAGGGAACTCGTGGAGGAGGCAATCATCCGGACGGAAAAACAGATGCGCGAGGATTTCGAACCGCGAAAAACCAGGGCGCTCAAGGAGAAACGGGACAATTTCCGGCAAATGCTCGTGAAGCTCCCCGTCGAGTTCGGCACGGTGGCCTAAAACCGAACGGCGCCGGCGTCGTTGGTATGCCCTGTTCGCCCCCTTCGCAGCACGCCCCTCTCCTCGCTAGAACTGCAGAGGACGCGTGATGTCCGTTTCCGGAAGCACGCGCGCGAGCAGTGCGCGCAGCTGGTCGACGGCGGTCGGAGCGGGTCCCGCCCCGGGATGCCGGACGCGGGAGGTCGCGATCAGCCCGCGCATCCTGTAGAGTTCCTTTCGGATCCCCAGTCCGGGCTGCTGCTCGAAGACGATCAGCGGAAGAAAACGGCGATACAGCTCCCAGGCGGCGTCCACCTCTCCCCTGCGCATCTTCCGGACCATCGCCAGCAGCACCTCGGGAAAGGCGAACCCGGTCATGAACCCGCTGCTGCCCTGCTCGAGATCGAAGGCGCCGTAGAGGCCTCCGAGTCCGGTAAGGACCGGAACCGTCCTGCCCTTCATGCCCTTGACCAGCGCCGCAATCTTCTGGGGAGTGGGGGGGGCTTCCTCCTTGATGCACGCCACCGCCGGGATTTCGCCCACCAGACGCAGGAGCAGCGGGACGGGCATATGGACCTCGGTGGAGCCGGGATGGTCCTGGAGCACAATCGGAATCGAAATGCCGCCGGCGACCTTCCGGAAGTATTCCACGATCTTCTCTTCGGAGGGGACGGGCTCGCGCGAAGGGGTCACCATCACGGCGTCGGCTCCAAGCTCCTCGGCCTTCCGGCTCAGGTGGAGCGTCGCGAGCGTGCCTTTGTGGCTCGTCCCGACGATCACCGGAAAACGACCCTCCGCGGCCGATACCGCCGTCCGGATGAGCAGCTCCCGTTCCGGCTCCGCCAGGCGGTTCGACTCGCCGAGCACACCGAGAATCGTCACGCCGTCCACGCCAAGGCCGGCCATGAATCGAACGATCCGCCGGAACGACTCCGGATCGACCGCCTCGGTCTCGTCGAACGGAGTGACGAGAATGGGATACACACCGGCGAAGGACAACCCCTCTCTCATGTCGGAAGCCTCCGAGCGTGATCGGCCGCGACTGCCGGCCTGAGTCTGTCGTCAGTATAATGCAGCCCGGTGCGGCCTTCTTCCGTTTCTCTTGTACAATGGAAGTGAAGCGTCAGGTTTTCCGAGAATCCCGAAACGGCTTTTCCCGGAGGCGACCATGAAAGCGATCCGAGTGCAGCGATATGGCGGGCCCGAGGAGCTCGTGTTTACGGAAGTCCCCCGACCAAGTGCCGGGGAAGGCCAGGCCGTCCTCAGGATGAACGCCGTCGGAGTCAACTTCATCGACATCTACCAGCGCACCGGTCTCTACCCTCTGCCGCTTCCCTTTACGCCCGGGAACGAAGGCGCCGGAACCGTCGAGGAGATCGGACCCGGCGTAACGGAAGTAGCTGTAGGGGACGTCGCGGCGTACGCCGGCGTCCGGGGATCGTACGCCGAGTTCGCCGTCGTTCCGTCCGCGAGGCTGGTCAAGGTTCCGCCCGGCGTCGAGGAACGAACGGCGGCGGCCGTGATGCTCCAGGGCATGACGGCCCACTACCTTTCCCACGACGCGTACCCCCTGAAACCGGGAGACGCCTGCCTCGTGCACGCGGCCGCCGGCGGCGTCGGTCTGCTCCTTGTGCAGATGGCCAAGGCGAGGGGCGCCCGCGTGATCGGCACCGTCTCCACCGAGGAGAAGGCCGCCTTGGCCCGCGGAGCAGGCGCGGACGAGGTCATCCGGTACACGGAGCAGGATTTCGAGGCCGAGGTGGAACGGTTCACGCGCGGGCAGGGACTCCAGGTGGTCTACGATTCCGTCGGCCAATCCACGTTCGAGAAGAGCATGGCGTGCCTTGCGCCCCGCGGATATCTGGTCCTCTACGGCCAGTCGAGCGGCAAGGTTCCCTCCTTCGATCCGCAGGTGCTGAACGCCCGGGGCGGCCTCTTCCTGACCCGTCCTTCGCTGGCCCACTATACGCTGAGCCGGGAAGAGCTTCTCGCCCGGGCGAGCGACGTCCTCGGGTGGGTGGCGGACGGGCGCCTTCGCGTTCGCATCGGGGAGACATTTCCCCTGGCGGAGGCTGCGCAGGCGCACAGCCGGCTGGCCGGCCGCGCCACGACCGGCAAGGTCCTTCTTCTTCCCTGATGTTGGAGGGCGTTCCCTTGGAAGCAGCCGTCAGGCGGCGTTTCGATGGTCATCCCGGTCCCTTTCCCCTTCGCCCGGCCGTGCCGATGACGGCCCGTGATCGGACTCCACCGTGGGCTCGTTGGGGCCGTTCCTGCGCCGCTCCGGCTGGAACCGGACGGCCGGGGCGACTCCCGGTCCAATCACGAACGAGGCAAGCAATGCCCACAACCCACAACGGAACATTCCCCCACAAACCCGAATCGGATCCGTTCAACACCTGCGACTCCTCCTTCCCTTCGGTACCGCAACTCCTTTCCGCTCTCTGGATGAAGGCGCGCCCATGCCCGATGCGGCGCCATCCCCGAGCGGGGGATGTACCGGGTTTGGCCCCGCCTACGGCGCCGACTCGACGTGGACAACCCGGATCTTCAGCAACTCCCCACCCCGGAGAATCTCCAGCGTAAGCTGCGCCCCGAATTCTTCCTCTCCGAGGATGCGGTGGATCTCGTCCACGCTGCGGACTCCCTGCCCGTTCAACCGGACGATGACGTCTCCGCCCCGGACCCCTCCGGCCGCCGCCGGTCCCGCCGGATCCACCTACGCGACCTCCACCCCGGCGTCGAAGGGGAGACGATGGTGACGCACCAGCCGCCGGGCGAGAGGACGCGGACGTGCGGAAATTCCAAGGTATCCCCGGCGAACGTGACCGTAGGTCAGCAGCTGGGAGATCGCGTACCTCGCCGTGTTGGCGGGAATGGAGAAGCCGATTCCCTGGGCCATCGCGATGATCGCCGTATTGATCCCGGCGACACGCCCCCGGGAATCGACCAGCGGTCCCCCCGAGTTGCCGGGGTTCAAGGGCGCCGTGTGCTGGATGACGTTTTCGATCAGCCGCCCGTCCCGGCTCCGCAATGCGCGTCCCAGCGCACTGACGATTCCCGTCGAAACCGTCGACTGAAACCCGAAGGGGTTGCCGATCGCGATGACCAGCTGTCCCGCGCGCAGCACGCCGGAATCGCCGAGCGTCGCGTACGGCAGTCCCGCTCCTTCGGCGCGAACGACCGCAAGATCGTTCGATGGATCGGACCCCACCAGCACGGCGCCCATCGACGTCCCGTCCGTGAGCGTCACCCGGAGGCGATCGGACATCTCGACCATGTGGTGGTTCGTAAGAAGGTAGCCGTCGGGCGCAACCAGCACGCCGGAGCCGGCGCCCATCGGCTCGGGAACGGGTTCCCGCCCGGCCTTTTCCACGGCAATGCTGACGACCGCGGGGCCCACGGCCTCCACGACCGCGATCACGGCCTCCGAATAGGCGTCCAGCAGGTCGGCGTCGGCGTTCCGCGTCGCTCCGGCCTCGGGACGACCGCTCCGGGCCGCTTCCGCCCCGTCGCCGCGCAGCAGACGCAACGTGTCATGGGGATTGCCCTCACGGGTTCCTCCCCTTCATTCCGACGGATTCCGCGCACCTCCGCCGCCTCCCTTTCGCCGCAGCTCGTCGGTCAGCCGGTCCCGCAGCGCCTCGGCGATCGGCGACGGGGATATCTCCAACGCCTTTTCGATGCAGGCATGGGCGTCCAGGAGCATCCCCCGCAGCCGCAGGACGGCCGCCTTGTTCGTCCAAGCCTCGACGCAATCCGGGAAGACCCGGATCGCTCTGTCGTAGACAACCACCGCATCCTCGTACCGTTTCGCGGCCGCGAGGGCGTCGCCTTCCCGTACGTATGCGTCGGCCAGTGTTTCCGGATCCATCGGCCGCCTCCTACCGGTCCGGGCTGTCGTTTGCCGTTCGGTTCCCCCCTTCCGAGGCGAACGCCGCCGCCAACACCGCGCCTGCAATCGGACCACGCATCGTTCCCCTCCCCGCTCGGCCGTTTTCACGAACGACTTCTTAGATGCTTCCCGCGGCGGAAGTCTTCCCGCGAAACGGCGAGACGAGCGCGCAGAGAATGCATCCCACGAAACCGGACCCCGCCCGGGGGGCCTGCGCCACGCAAGACGAGGAACGGTTGTCCGACCGATGATCGTCATCGCGTGCAGAGATACGGGGATCGACTGCGACTACGCCGCGCGGGCGCAGGACGCCCTGCGCGAGACCGCCGCCTGAACCGAGTCCCGCCTGCGCTACCCGTGGCCAAGAACGGGATGCGGTTCGTAGGGCCCCTCGAGCGCCTTGCGTTCCCCGTCATCCAGCCGAATGTCGAGGGCTTTCACCGCCTCCTCGAGGTGCTCCATCCGCGTCGCCCCGATGATCGGGGCGCAGACGCCGGGACGGGACAAGATCCAGGAGAGTGCGATCTGGGCCATGGACGCCCCCCGTTTTCGCGCCACCTCCGACACCCGCTGCGCCACGGCGCGGTCTCCCGGCCGGCCGTACATCGCGTGGGCGAAATCGTCCGTGCGCGCCCGCCTCGTGTCGGCGAACCCTTCGTCGGGCGGCACTCTCGTGAGATAGCCTCTGGCGAGCGGGCTCCAGGGAAGGAGCCCGATCCCCTCCTCCCGGCACAACGGGATCATCTCCCTTTCTTCTTCCCGGTACACCAGGTTATAGTGGTTCTGCATCGTGACGAATCGTCTGAATCCGCTCCGTTCCGCGAGGCAGAGCATCCGGGCGAACTGCTGCGCGTACATCGACGACGCTCCGATGTAGAGCGCCTTCCCCGCCCGCACCACGTCGTCCAGGGCCTCCAGGGTCTCTTCGATCGGCGTTTCCGGATCGAAGCGATGAATCTGGTAGAGATCGACGTATTCCATGCGGAGCCGCCGGAGGCTTTCGTCGATCGCGTGCAGAATGTGCTTGCGCGAGAGGCCACGCCGGTTGGGGTCCTTGCCCATCGGGTGAAACACCTTCGTCGCGACGACCACCCGGTCGCGGGCGGGGCCGAACTCCTTCAGCGCCTTGCCGAGAATCTCCTCGCTCCGTCCCGACGAGTACACGTCCGCGGTGTCGAAGAAATTGATTCCGCATTCCAAGGCCCGCCGGATGAACGGAAAGCTCTCCTTTTCTTCGAGCACCCATTCCCGCCAGCTTTTCGCCCCGTAGCTCATGCACCCGAAACAGATCCGGGATACGGTCACCCCGGTGGGTCCGAGACGGACGTACTCCATCGTTCCCTCCTTCCCCGGCAGCCCTCCGGAAGCCCCCTCGTTACCGCTCGCCGACCAGCCGCACGATCAGTTTCGGATTCGCCCCGGGCACCACGGTGACGGTCTCCACCCGGTCCACGCCGAGCGGCCCGTTCACGAAGCGCAGGCGGTGGACGCCGGCGGAAAGTTCCAACGCGGGAATCGGGGTCACCCCCAGGTACCGGTCCGCGTCGTAGACCTTCGCCCATGGAATCGCCTGGACCACTTCGACCGTTCCCGTCAGCCGCGTGAGCGCAAGGCGGAAACTCGGAAGCTGGGCCAGCGCGCCCGACGGCACTGCCCTGGCCGCATACCCTTCCTTCCGGAAAACTACGGTTCCTTCGCGAAGCGACGCGGCCTCCAGGAGGAGCGGTGTCGTGCCGAGCACCCTTCCGTCGTTCTCCACCGAGACGCCTTCCGGATCCGTCTCGATCCGGATCGCGCTCTTCCGATCCCGACCCCCCGCCTCCCGAACGACTCCCGCCGGTTCCGCCGCACTGCGAGACGCGTCATCCGCCCCGGCGCGGCGCCTTTCGGACCGCTCCGGGAGCGCGGACTGCGAGCGCAGCGGCGCAGACACCATCGTCGCCGACCGATGCGTCTTGTCCGACGCGGCCGCAGGCCTCGTATCCGGAGAAGGCGGGCCGGTTCCTTTCCAGAGGACGATCCCGCCGACCGATGCGGCGACCAGAACCGCCCCCACCCCGAGACGGGCTCCCCGCCTGTCCAACAGCCCGTACGGTTCCCTGCGCTCCCGCACCACGCTCGAACCCGCCGGCGCCGCGTCGAGCACCACCGTGTCGTCGTCTCCCCGCCCCGCGCCCGGGAACAGAAGGTCCCAGAACGAGCCGAGATCGGCACGCGAAGCCGTCTCCGGAACGGCCGCTCCGACCGCCTCGGCAAACGCGCCCGCGTCCGGGTGTCGCCGCTGCCGGTCATGGGAAAGGTTCTCCACCAACAGGCCCCGGACCGCGGACGGGAAACGGTCGGCGGGCAGACTGTCGGCGCGATACTCGCGCATGCGGCTCCGGACCTCGTCCGGAGACCGTCCGTCGAAAAGCCTTCCCGGAAGGAACAGCTCCGCGGCGACCACGGCGGCGGAGAACAGGTCGGACGAGGGGTCCGCCTCCTCTCCCCGCGCCTGCTCCGGAGACATGTAGGAGACCTTGCCTCCGCGCTCGGTCGGCCCCCCTCCTCCCCGGCGGATCGCCCACGCGATGCCGAAATCGGCGATCTTCACGGCGCCCGCGCGGGACAGCAGGATGTTGGACGGGCTGATGTCGCGGTGGATGACGTTCCGGGCATGAAGGTACGCGAGACCGTCCAGCATGCCCTCCACCCAGTGACGCCAGATCGCGAGGGGAACGGGGATCGAGCGCACGCGCATCTGCGCGGCGGTCTGCGCCAGATTCCAGCCGTCGACGAACTCCATCGCCAGATACAGGGTGTTTCCCCTCCTCCCGAAATCGAAGACCTGCACGAGGTTCTGATGGGACAGGGACGCGGCAATCCGCGCCTCCCGGACGAACAGGTCCCGGAACCGGGGATCCTCCGTGAGCCGGGGTGGAACCACCTTGACCGCGACCTTCTTTTCGAAGCCTTCCTCTCCCTGCAGCCGGCACAGGTACACCTCGGACATTCCGCCCGAGGCGATCTTCCGGACGACCGTGTACCTGCCGGGAAGCCCGGGAATCACCGGCCTACCTCCGCCCGCCTTCGGTCGTGATTCCCAGCTGCTTCATCTTGCGGTGGATACTCGTACGGTCCAGCCCGAGTTTCTCGGCGGTCCGGCTGACGTTGAACTCGTTTCCCCGGAGTTTCCTCGTGAGATACTCCTTTTCGAACGCCAGGACGGCCTCCCGGAAATCGTGTTCTTCGAACAACCGGTCGCCGGCCGACGGCTCCACGCGCGCCGCCTCTGCGGCGAGGACGCGGAGCACCGTGTCTTCCTCGATCGAAGGCTCCATCGAGAGGATCACGAGCCGTTCCACGACGTTGCGCAGCTCTCGGACGTTGCCCGGCCAGCCGTGCGCGAGGAGCCGGTCCATCGCCCCGCGGGAGAACTCCTTTCGCTCCTTCCCGTGTTCCTGGCAGATCTCGGCGACGAAATGGTCCGCGGTCCGCGGGATGTCCTCCTTCCGGTCGCGCAGGGCGGGGACGAGGAGCGGAAAGACGTTCAGGCGGAAATACAGATCGTCGCGGAACCTTCCGGCCTCGACTTCCTTCGGCAGGTTCCGGTTCGTCGCGGCGATGATCCGCACATCCGCGTGGATCTTCTCGCCCCCTCCGATCCTCTCGAACTGCCTCTCCTCGAGCACCCGGAGGATCTTCGCCTGGGTGCGGGGGCTCATATCTCCGACCTCGTCCAGGAAGAGGGTCCCTCCATCGGCGATCTCGAAGCGCCCTCTCCGCCGGCCGGTCGCCCCGGTGAACGCCCCCCGTTCGTGCCCGAAGAGCTCCGACTCGATCAGCTCCTCGGGGATGGCGGCGCAGTTCACGGCGACGAACGGCCGGTCCGCTCTCTTGCTGTGCCGGTGGACCTCCCGGGCGATGATCTCCTTGCCGGATCCGTTCTCGCCGGTGATCAGGACGGACGCGTTGGTGGGCCCGGCGGCGGCGATCTCGGTCCGTACCCGCTGCATCGCATCCGAGTCTCCGACCAGGCGGTACGTCTTCTCGAACCGTTTCTTAAGCTCCACGTTTTCCATGCGGAGCTCGCCCTGCTCGATGGCGCGGGAGAGGACGATGAGCAACTTCGTGAGCGAGATCGGCTTCTCGATGAAATCGAACGCGCCCATCTTGACGGCCTTGACCGCGGTGTCGATCGTGCCGTGTCCCGAGATCATGATCACGGGCAGGATCGGATACACCTCCCGGATCCGTTTGAGCGTTTCCAGCCCGTCGATCCCGGGCATCCACACGTCGAGCAGGACGGCGTCCACGAAGGAACGGGACAGCACGTCGAGCCCCTGGCTGCCGTCGCCCGCCTGCAACACCCGGTAGCCGTCGTCCGACAGCACGCCTTCGAGCGTCTTCCGGATGTTCGCCTCGTCGTCGATGACGAGGACCGAGTATCCCATGGCGAACCTACCCCCTTCCTCTTGGCCGGATCGGGAACTCGATCTCGAAGACGACGCCCCGAGGGACGTTGTCCCGGAGCTTCACCGTCCCCTGGTGGTCGTTCGCGATCGCGCTGACGATCGCCAGCCCGAGACCCGTCCCTCCCTCCTTGCGGGAGAAATACGGTTCGAACAGCCGGTCGCGGTCCGCCGGTGGAATTCCGGGGCCGTCGTCCCGCACCGAGAGGCGTACGACCTCCCGCTCCGGCTCGTGGTCCACCCGCACCGCGACCGTGCCCTCGCCCCCCAGCACCGCCGCGGCGTTGTCCAGAAGATTCGTCAGGGCCCGGCGGATCTGGAACGGATCGAACCAGACCGGCGGCATCTCGCTCTTTTCGAACGTGCAGGAGATTCCGGGGTGGGCGGACCGGAACGTCTCCACGACCGGCCGAAGCTCCTCGGCCAGATCTCCGGCCTGCAGAACCGGTGCGGGCATCCGCGCAAACCGGGTGAATTCCTCGACGAGATTCTTGAGCGAACCGACCTCGGACAGGATCGTCTGCGTGCACTCCGAAAACGCAGGGTCGCCGACGTGCGCGGGAGCGAACTTCCTCTGGAGCCGTTCCGTGGACAGCTGGATCGGCGTCAATGGGTTCCGGATCTCGTGCGCGATCCGCCGGGCCACTTCCCGCCACGCCATGACCTTCTGGAGCCGCATCGCCTGGGACAGGTCGTCGAAAGCGACCACCAGGCCCACATATTCCTCCTCGTCGCCCTGCAGGACCGTAACGCTGACCCGAAGGGAGATCTCCTTTCCCCCGACGGCCAGGTCGACCTGCCGCTCCACGTGCCGCCCGGGCGTCTCCCCCACCTCCCGCGAGAGGGTCCGGACCACTTCGTACTGTTCCTCCCGGACGACGTCCTTGTACGGCTTTCCCAGGACCTTCTCCGTCCTGATCGCGAGAAGCCGTTCGGCGACCTTGTTGATCATCGCGATCCGACCCGCCCGGTCGATGACGATGACGCCCGTGGAGATGTTCGTCAGGATCGTCTCGATGAACCGGCTCCGCCGCCGCAGCTCCTCGTAGGTGGCCGACAAGGAGAGGTTGGCGTCCTCCAGGCTCTTCTTCATCCCCTTGAGGTCCGCGGCCATCCGGTTGAACGAGCCCACGAGGGTGCCGAATTCGTCGTCGGACCGATAATCCAGCCGCACGTCGAGATCGCCGGAGGCGACTTTCTCGGTCCCCTCCGCCAGCATCTGGACGGGAACGGTGATCTGCCGCGCGAGATAGATGCCCATCCACGAGGCGCCGAACACCACGAGCAGGGTGATGAGGATGAGCGTCGCGATATAGCTGGCCCGGATCGGATCGTCGAGAAGCCGCACCTGGTGGTACTCGTCGTACGCCTTCGCAATTTCCCGGATCCGGCCCGCCACGGCGGGCGAGACGGTCTTCACCGCGACGACGGTGCCGCCGCGGGGCAATCTTCGGGCCGCCGCCGCGTACGAATCGCCGATCCAGTGCACGGCGCCCCGTCGTCCGATCGTCGTCCGTTCCGCCTGCAGCCGAAGCCGGATCTGCGCGCGAAGCTTCTGCGGCACCCCGCCGCTCGCCGCCACGATGCCGCCTCGATCCAGGACAAACAGCGAAACGTCCGCGGACATTCCGCGCCTCGCCCTCTCCAGGGCCGGCGCGATGTTCCGGCCCTTCCTCGGCACGAGGCCCGCCGCGTGGTCGGCCAGAGCCGCCATGTCCCGCGCCTCGTTCTCCAGGCTGTCCCGGGCGATGTCCAGCGCGCCGGTCAGCGCGACTCCTACCCTTCCCCCGATCCACGACTTGATGCTCGTCGTCGTGATGTTGGCGGCGGCCACACAGAGCAGGATGGTGGGAATGAGCGAGAAGCAGATGAAGATCAGGACCAGACGGGAGCGGATTTTCGCGCCCAGGATGTTGCGCTTCCGGTCCAGGATCAGCTTGAAGAGATTCCGCGTGACGAGAAAGATCAGCAGGACGACCAGAATGACGTTGAGATTGATCAGGGCGAAGATGATGATGTTGCTCGTGAAGGCCGCGGCCCCGCCCACCGGCGAGAGGTTCGCCTCGAGAATCGTCAGGCCGACCACCAACGCAGCGACGCACCCGATCGCAAGTCTCTCGCGCCTCCGCTTCGCGTGGTCCTTCGTGGGGAGAAGGTCCGGCTTCCGTTGCGGCGATCCGCTCATGGCGCCCTGAGATCTCCTCTGGCCCACTCGGTTTCCACGTCCCAAAGGGACGAGAAGAACAGGATCGAGCGGAGGGGCTCGGACAGACCGACCTTGTCGAGGTGCGTGCGCACGCGGGCCCGGTAATGCTTCCCGCGTTCCACCGGGTAGGAGAGCGGCACCACCACGTCGTACCGGGTCATGCCCGCCAGCGCGGAGAAGATGTCCGGCAGCAGCTCCGATCCGTCCCCCCGTTTCAGGCGGTAGACGCGCGAGAGGGCGTCGTAGCGCACCGACCGCGACAACGTGATCTGCCCGACGGTCGCGTCGAACCAGTGCCGGTGCACCCGCTGGACGAGCACGACGGTCTTGAACGAGATCTCGATGCCGCTTTTCAAGGCTTCCACCATCTCCGGCGAAAAGGCGTTGCGCAGGACGAACTCCACGCGCGCCACCCTGCCTTTCGCTTGTCCGTGGATATCCGCGATGCGCGGCTCGGGGCTCGCGCCCGCGCAGATGGCCGGAACGATAGAAATCTCAAGAAAAATCAACAATATAGCCAGGTACCGCAAGTCGACCTCCCCGACCATTATACCCGGCTGAGGCAAACCCGCAACAGAGCGCGAATCGGTGAAAATGGGGGGGGAGTGGCCCGCGAAGGGCCACTCCAAGAGGGTTTTTACGCAGTGACCTGTATATCCACGGGAAGATCCCCCGGGCTCACAGGCGATTCGGAGGGCGCGCAGTCTCCGTGCGACGCCACGAATTCCGTTACGGCGCGGTTTACCGTATGCCCCGGCCGAACGGCGACGAACGATCCGCGCACCGGGCTTCCCAGGAGCGCGATATCCCCAAGGAAGTCGAGCAGCTTGTGGCGGGCGAACTCGTTCGGAAAGCGAAGGCCTTCCGGGTTGTGGACCTTGTCGCCCTCGACGACGATCGCGTTCTCGAGAGACCCGCCCTTGGCGAGACCGGCCTTCCACAGCGCGTCGATCTGCTCCCGCATCACGAAGGTGCGCGCCGGCGCGATTTCTTCGAGAAAGCGCTCAGGCTCGAGGGTTAGTTTCGCCCACTGCTTGCCGATGGCGCTTGCCGGAAAATCGACCGCGACGAGGACCTCCAGGTCCACGCCCGGCGACACCGCCACCATGGAACCGTTCCGCCGGACACGCTCGTTCTCGAAAATGCGCAGGAACCGCCGGCGGACGCCCTGTCTGACGGGTCCCGACGACGCGATCGCGGTCGCGACGGCAAGCGCGCTTCCGTCGAGGATCGGCAGCTCGGGCCCGTCCACTTCGACCGTCGCGTTGTCGATCTCCATTCCATACAAGGCAGCGAGGAAATGCTCGACCGTGGAGATTCTCACCCCCTCCGCGCAGAGAACGGTCGCGAAGGCGGTCTCCGTCACATGCTCGACGGTGGCGGGAATCTCGGTCCCCGTGTCGGTCCGCCGAAAGACGATTCCCGTGTCGGGTCGCGCCGGAAGAATTCGGGCGGCGCATGATTCGCCGGAATGAAGACCGACGCCCGAAAACGGGAGCGCTCGGGAAACCGTGTGCTGGAATATCTTCACGTCATCCTCCCCTCTTTGCTTCGCCGGAGAGAAGAAGCAATACCCATGCCGACAATTCTAATAGATAAATATACACGATTTCCGTATGTTACGACAAGGGGGGCGAGAGATTTTCGCAAGTTGTTGCAATTGCGCCACACAACCTGTTGC
>CAYWOT010000007.1:17777-22922 GCA_964459975.1 uncultured bacterium | reverse complement strand
AGTGGCTGATCGGCGGGATTAAGGAGGAGTTTCCCGAAACGATCTTCCTGGCGGAGGCGTTCACCCGGCCGCGGATCATGTACCGGCTGGCCAAGGTGGGGTTCACCCAGTCGTACACGTACTTCGCGTGGCGCAATTCCCGGTCGGAACTGACCGAGTACTTCACGGAGCTCACGCGGACCCAGGTCCGGGAGTATTTCCGCCCCAGCCTGTGGCCGAACACGCCCGACATCCTGACCGAGTACCTGCAGTTCGGCGGCAGACCCGCGTTTCTGGCGAGGCTCGTTCTGGCCGCCACGCTCGGCGCGAGCTACGGGATTTACGGACCGGCCTTCGAGTTGTGCGAGAACCGGGCGCTGGAGCCGGGAAAGGAAGAGTACCTCGATTCGGAGAAATACGAGATCCGACGCTGGGACACGGACCGGCCCGACAGCCTGCGGGAATTCCTCACCGTGCTGAACCGGATCCGCCGCGAGAACGTGTGCCTGCAGGCGGACGAAAGCCTTGAGTTTCATCCCGTGGACAACGACCAGATGATCGCCTACAGCAAGCGTTCCGCGGACCTGTCGAGCATCATACTGACCGTGGTCAACCTCGATTCCCACCACGTGCAGTCCGGCTGGGTCGATCTCCCGCTGGACCGGTTCGGCCTTGACCCGGGGTCGCCGTTCCAGGGACACGACCTGCTGAGCGGAGCCCGGTATCTCTGGCACGGGGGCCGGATCTACTTCCGGCTTGATCCGTTCGACGTGCCCGCGCACGTTGTCCGCATTCGGCGCAAGGTTCGCACCGAGCGGGACTTCGACTACTTCCTGTAGGCGGACGCGGACCAAAGGGAGGCACTTCGCAGATGGCCGAACGGAGCAGCAGGCTGTACGCGCCGGAGGACGATCCGCTCTGGTACAAGGATGCGGTCGTCTACGAGCTCCACGTCCGCGCCTTCCACGACAGTGACGACGACGGCGTAGGGGACTTCCAGGGCCTGACCGGCAAGCTCGACTACCTGCAGGACCTCGGGATTACTGCGGTTTGGCTCCTGCCCTTCTATCCGTCCCCCTTGAAGGACGACGGGTACGACATTGCCGACTACACGGGCGTGCATCCGTCCTACGGGACGCTCGCGGACTTCCGGCATTTCCTGCGCGAGGCCCACCGCCGCGCGATCCGGGTGATCACGGAGCTGGTGCTCAACCACACCTCCGACCAGCACCCGTGGTTTCAGCGGGCGAGGCGCGCGCCGGCGGGAAGCAAGTGGCGGGACTTCTACGTCTGGAGCCCCACCCCGGACAAGTACCGGGAGGCCCGGATCATCTTCAAGGACTTCGAGACCTCGAACTGGTCGTGGGACCCTGTGGCCGGCGCCTACTACTGGCACCGGTTCTACGCCCATCAGCCCGACCTCAACTACGACAACGCGGAGGTCCGCCGCGCGGTGTCCCACGTGCTCGACTTCTGGCTGGGGATGGGCGTGGACGGACTGCGGCTCGACGCCGTTCCCTACCTGATCGAGCGGGAGGGGACCGGCTGCGAGAACCTCCCCGAAACGCACAAGGTGCTCAAGGCGGTCCGCAAGCGGGTCGACGAGAAGTTCCGGAACCGGATGCTCCTGGCCGAGGCGAACCAGTGGCCGGAGGACGCCGTCGACTATTTCGGCGAGGGGGACGAATGCCACATGGCGTTCCACTTCCCCCTCATGCCCCGCATGTTCATGGCCGTCCGGATGGAGGACCGGTATCCGATCATCGACATCCTGACGCAGACGCCGCAGATTCCGCCGGCGTGCCAGTGGGCGCTGTTCCTGCGGAACCACGACGAGCTCACCCTGGAGATGGTCACGGACGAAGAGCGCGACTACATGTACCGCGTCTACGCCCACGACCGCCAGGCCAGGATCAACCTCGGGATCCGGCGGCGCCTGGTCCCGCTGCTCGGGAAGAACCGGCGCACGTTCGAGCTGATGAACGGGCTTCTGTGCTCCCTGCCGGGTACGCCGGTCATCTATTACGGCGACGAGATCGGAATGGGCGACAACATCTACGTCGGCGACCGCAACGGGGTCCGCACGCCGATGCAGTGGAGCTCGGACCGCAATGCGGGTTTCTCCCGCGCGCCTTCCCAGAAACTGTTCCTGCCCGTCAACGTCGAGGCGGACTACCACTACGAGACGGTCAACGTGGAGGCGCGGCAGAACAACGTGAGCTCGCCGCTGTGGTTCATGAAGCGGCTGCTGGCCCTGCGGAAGCGGTACCGAGCGTTCGGCCGCGGCACGATCGAGTTCCTCTACCCGGAAAACGGCAAGGTCCTGGCCTTCATCCGCAGCTTCGAGCAGGAGGTGATCCTCGTCGTGGCGAACCTGTCGCGGTTCTCGCAGTTCGCGGAGATCGACCTCTCCGCGTTCGCCGGAGCCGTCCCCGTGGAGCTGTTCGGGCAGACGGAGTTCCCCGCCGTCCGGGAGCAGCCGTACCTGTTCACGCTCGGCCCCCACGCGTTCTACTGGTTCGCCCTCGAGCGGCAATTCCTTCCGAAAGGCGATGCCGACGCCGGCCACGAGGAGCGCAAGATCCCCGCCCTCCGGGTGGCGGGACACTGGGACCAGCTGTTCCGCAAAGATGGGAGAGGGGCGCTGGAGAAGATCCTTCCGGACTTCCTCAAGACGCGCCGCTGGTTCGGGGGAAAGGCTCGGCGGATCAAAGCGTCCGCCATTCTCGAGGCCGTCCCTCTGGTCGGCACGTCCCCGCCGTCCGCGGTCGTGCTCGTCCAGGTCGAGTACGCGGAGGGCGACCCGGAAGTCTACAGCGTTCCGCTGGCGTTCGCGTCCGGCGACCGGGGCGCGCAGGTGCAGCGGGAGTCCTCCCATGCGATCGTGGCGCGCCTCACGGTCTCCCGGAGCAACGGGGACGTGGAGGGGATCCTCTACGACGCGTTCCTCGAGACGGGGGTATGCGATTTTCTGTTGCAGGCGATCGGCCACAGGCGGCGTTTCAAGGGCGTCCGCGGCGAGATCGCGGGCTCGCCCACCCGCGCCTTCCGGCGCATCCGGGGGCCGGAGTCGGAACGCCTCGCGTCGTCGCTCATCAAGTCGGAGCAGAGCAACACCTCGGTCATCTACGCCGACCGGCTGATCCTGAAGCTGTTCCGGAAGGTCGACGAAGGCCAGAATCCCGACCTCGAAATCGGCGCCTTCCTCACGGACCGGGCGCGCTTCCCGCACATCCCGCCCGTCGCGGGGGCGCTGGAGTACCGCCGGGAGCACGAGGAGCCGATGACGCTGGCCATCCTGCAAGGGTTCGTGCCCAATCACGGGGACGCCTGGCAATACACGCTGGACGCGCTGGGCCGGTTTTTCGAGCGGGTGGTGTCCCGCCCGCCGGGCGTGGAGCACCCGGAATGCCCGACCGCCTCCGTGGTCGCGCTCTCGGACGAGCAGGTCCCGGAGCTCGCCGGGGACATGATCGGGGGCTACCTGCACTCGGCGCGGCAGCTCGGACTGCGCACCGCGGAGATGCACCGCGCACTCGCGTCGGTCACGGACGACCCGAGCTTCGCGCCCGAATCGTTCTCCGCGCACTACCAGCGGTCCCTCTACCAATCGATGCGAAACCTGACCGGACAGGTCTTCCCGCTTCTCGGGAAGCGGATCCGGACGCTGCCGGAGGCGGTGCGGGACGAGGCGAGGGAGGTCCTGGACCGCGAGCCGGAGATCCTGAAGCGCTTCCGGTCGATCCTCGACCGGAAGATCACCGCGATGCGGGTACGCGTCCACGGGGACTACCATCTCGGGCAGGTTCTGTTCACAGGGAAGGACTTCGTGATCATCGACTTCGAGGGGGAGCCGGCTCATTCGCTGAGCGCGCGGCGCATCAAGCGCTCCCCCCTGCGCGACGTGGCCGGGATGCTTCGCTCGTTCCACTACGCGGCCAACGCCCCGCTCATCGGGAAGACCGGGATGGGGCTGTACCGGACCGATGAGGCGGCGCGCGTCGAGCCGTGGGCGCAGTGCTGGAGCATCTGGGTGTCCGTGGTCTTCCTCAAGGCCTATCTGGAGGCGTCCGCCGAGGCGTCTTTTCTTCCCCGGTCGCGCGACGAGCTCTCCGCCCTCCTTCAGCTCTACCTCCTCGAAAAATCCGTCTACGAGCTGGGGTACGAGCTGAACAACCGTCCCGACTGGGTCAAGCTTCCCCTGCAAGGGATTACGCAGCTTCTGGGGGCGTCGGGGTGAAGGGCGCCACCCACGCGGGACCCCTTGCGCGGCTTGCGCGCGCCTACGGCGTGCAGACGGCCTACTACGACATCACCGGCGCAAGGAAGCGCGTTTCGGCCCAGACGCTTTTGGCGGTGCTGGCCGCCCTGGGCGCCCCGGTCGGCAAGGCCGAAGACGCCCGGGACGCTCTGCGCGAGCACGAGCAGGGTCGGTGGCGGCGCGGATGCGAGCCGGTGGTGGCGTCGTGGGCGGGAAGCGCAGCGCAGGTCGTCCTGCGGATTCCGCAGGCGTCCGCAGGCGTCCGCGTCGACGCGTGCCTGCGCCTCGAGACCGGGGAGGAGCTATCTCTCTCCGGCAACGTCTCGCCCGCGTCCGACGCGCGCGAGGCAACGATCGAGGGAGAGCGGTATCTCGTGCGGACGGTCTGCCTCCCGGACGGACTGCCCCCGGGCTATCACCGCTTCTCGGCGGCGATCGGAGGGAGGGCGTCGCAGGCCCTGGTCGTCGCCGCGCCCCGGAAGGCGTTCCGGCCGGCGGACGGCGCGGCGGACGCGTGGGGAGTCTTTCTCCCCCTCTACGCGCTGCATTCCCGGCGCAGCGTCGGTGCCGGCGACCTCTCCGACCTGGTCGACCTGATGGAGTGGATCGCGGCCCTGGGAGGAAAGGCGGTGGGCACCCTGCCGCTGCTCGCGGCCTTTCTGTCGGAGCCGTCCCCGCCGAGCCCGTATTCGCCGGCGAGCCGCCTGTTCTGGAACGAGTTCTATCTCGACGTCGCCCGGGTCCCGGAATTCGCCGCGTGCGAGTCGGCGCAGCAGATGGTTTCCTCGGAGGCGTTCCGCGGCGAGACCGAAGTGCTGCGCGAGGCGCCGCTCGTCGATTACCGCCGGTGCATGGCGCTCAAGCGGCCGATCCTCGAGGAGCTTTCGCGGTCGTTCTTTTCCAAA
>CAYWOT010000007.1:0-17767 GCA_964459975.1 uncultured bacterium | reverse complement strand
GCGCGTCGCGAGGCGTTCGACGCATATCTGGCGGAGAACCCGGAAACGGAACGGTATGCGGCCTTCCGTGCGGCGGGGGAGAGGCGGGCGTGCCACTGGCCGGCGTGGCCCGCGCCGCTCAAGGACGGCGCGGTCGGGCCGCAGGAATACGACGAGGAGGCGAAGCGGTACCACCTTTATGCCCAGTGGGTGTTCGAGGAACAGTTCGAGGCGGTCTCGCGCCGGTTCCGCGGGAAGGGTGTGGCGCTGTACCTGGACCTGCCGCTGGGCGCGAACCACGACAGCTACGACGTCTGGCGGTACCGCGACCTGTTCGCCGCGGACGCCTCCGCGGGCGCGCCTCCGGACGACTTCTTTACGCAGGGGCAGGACTGGGGTTTTCCACCGCTGCATCCGGCGCGCATCCGGGAGGAGGGGTTCGGGTACTTCCGCGCGTGCGTGGGAGGGCAGCTTCGTCACGCGGGGATCCTGCGGATCGACCATGTCATGGGTCTGCACCGGTTCTTCTGGGTTCCGAGAGGGATGACGGCTCGCGAGGGGACCTACGTCCGGTATCCCGCCGAGGAACTCTACGCCGTCCTGTGCCTCGAGTCGCACCGCCACCGCGCTTCGATCGTGGGCGAGGATCTGGGTACCGTTCCGTCGTACGTCCGGCGGGCGATGGCGCGGCACGGACTGTCCCGGATGTACGTCGTGCAGTTCGGCCTTTCGCCGGATCCGGAACGGGCGCTCGATTCCGTGCCCAAGGACTCCGTGGCGTGCCTCAACACCCACGACATGCCTCCGTTCGCCTCCTTCTGGGAGGGGCGGGACATCGACGACCGGCGGGAGCTCGGCCTGCTCGACGACCGGGGGGCCGCCGAAGAGAAGGAGCGGCGGGCGCGCACCCGGGAGGCCCTCTCGGTCTTCCTGGCCCGGCGGGGCTGGGTCGCGGATCAGGAACCGGGGTTGCGGGAGGCGCTCTGGGGGTGCATTTCGTATCTCGCGTCGAGCCGGGCCGGCTTCGTCGTCGCCAACCTCGAGGACCTCATCCTGGAGACGAGGCCGCAGAACGTGCCGGGCACGTGGACGGAACGCCCCAACTGGGCGCGCAAGGCGAGGGCCGGCCTCGAGGAGTTCCGCGCGGCGGAAGGTGTCGTCCGGATCCTGCGCGGGCTGGAACGCCTGCGGAAAGGCGGCGCCGACGCGCCCGGCGGGTCCGCGGGAATCGGAAACGGAGGGCCGACCAGGGAGGAGGTACGATAAGCCGATGCGGTACGACGTGACGCTGCTTTCCGACCAGGATCTGTACCTGTTCAACGAGGGAAACCACTACCGGCTCTACGAGAAGCTCGGGTCCCACTCCTTTACCGTGGACGGGGAAGCGGGGACCTGCTTCGCCGTCTGGGCGCCCAACGCCGAGTCGGTGTCGGTGGTCGGCGACTTCAACGACTGGCAGCCGGGCGTCCATCCCCTGCACTTGAAAGGAGGGTCGGGGATCTGGGAGGGGTTCCTCCCCGGCGTCGGGCAGGGAGCCGTGTACAAGTACCACATCGTTTCGCGCTGGAACGCGTACCGATTCGACAAGACCGACCCCTTCGCGTTCCACTGCGAGGTTGCCCCGGCCACCGGCTCCATCGTCCGGGACCTCTGGTACGAGTGGGGGGACGGAGAGTGGATGACGAACCGGGGCCGGCGCAACGGCGGCGACGCTCCGATCTCGATCTACGAGGTGCACCTCGGGTCCTGGATGCGCGTTCCCGATGAGGAGAACCGGATGTTGACGTACCGGGAGCTGGCGCCGCGCCTGACCGAATACCTGACCCGGATGAACTTCACCCACGTGGAGTTCCTTCCCGTCATGGAGCACCCCTTCTACGGGTCGTGGGGTTACCAGGTCACGGGATTTTTCGCCCCTACCAGCCGGTACGGGACGCCCCAGGACTTCATGTACCTCATCGACATGCTCCACCGCAGCGGCATCGGAGTGATCCTCGACTGGGTCCCGTCCCATTTCACCAAGGACGGCCACGGCCTCAATTACTTCGACGGGACCCACCTGTTCGAGCACGCCGACCCGCGGCAGGGACATCATCCCGACTGGGACACGGAGATCTTCAACTACGGCCGGCACGAGGTCCAGAGCTTCCTTCTGTCGAGCGCGTATTTCTGGCTCGATGTCTTCCACGCCGACGGGCTGCGGGTGGACGCCGTGGCGTCGATGCTCTATCTCGATTACTCGCGCAAGGAAGGGGAGTGGATTCCGAACCGGTTCGGCGGCCGGGAGAACATCGAGGCGATCGACTTCCTGCGGCGGTTCAACGAGGACGTCTACAAGGGGCGCCCCGACATCGTCACGATCGCGGAGGAGTCGACGGCCTGGCCGTCGGTCTCCCGTCCCACCTACCTGGGCGGCCTGGGCTTCGGCATGAAATGGGACATGGGGTGGATGCACGACACGCTCGTCTACATGGCGCTCGACCCCGTGCACCGCAGGTACCACCACAACAACCTTTCGTTCCGGATGATCTACGCCTTCCATGAGAACTTCGTCCTCCCGCTTTCCCACGACGAGGTGGTCCATGGCAAGGGGTCGCTCCTTTCGAAGATGCCCGGGGACGACTGGCAGAAATTCGCCAACCTGCGCGCCCTCTACGGGTACATGGCCGGCCAGCCCGGGAAGAAGCTGCTCTTCATGGGGAGCGAGTTCGGGCAGTGGCGGGAATGGGACCACGACAACAGCATCGACTGGGACCTGCTCGCCCACGCCCCCCACGCGGCGCTGTCCCGGTGGGTGGAGGAACTGAACGCCCTGTATCGCCGGGAGCCGGCGCTCCACGAGCTCGATTTCGACCCGGCCGGATTCGAGTGGGTCGACTGCAACGACGCGGACAACAGCGTGCTGTCCTTCCTGCGGAAGGGGCGGTCCACCGACGATATCTTCCTCGTCGTCTGCAACTTCACCCCCGTTCCCCGGCACAACTACCGCGTGGGCGTGCCGCGCGGCGGGCTCTGGCGGGAGGTGCTGAACAGCGACGCCAAGGAGTACGGAGGGAGCGGGCAGGGGAACATCGGCGGTGTTACGGCCGCTCCGATCTCCGCCCACGGCCGCCTGCACGCCCTGTCGATCGTCGTTCCGCCCCTGGCGACCGTCTTCTTCCGGAACGGGGCGAACGAGGCGTGAACGAGCTCCCGCCGCTTTCCCTGGGCGCGACCCCCTTGCCGGACGGGCGCTGCGGGTTCTGCGTGTACGCCCCGGCGGCGGCGAAGGTGGAGGTTCGCCTGCTCTCCCCCGGGGAGCGGACCGTGCCGCTTTCGCGCGACGACCGCGGCTACCATCGCGGAACGGCGGACGATGCGCCGCCCGGGACCCTCTACCGCTACCGGCTCGACGGCGGGCGGGAACTGCCCGACCCGGCCTCGCGGTTCCAGCCGGGCGGCGTCCACGGTCCCTCCCAGGTGGTCGACCGGAGCGGTTTCCCGTGGGAGGACGGGGAGTGGAAAGGCCTCGCGCTCGAATCGTACGTCCTCTACGAGCTGCACGTGGGAACGTTTTCCCCCGCGGGCACGTTCGACGCGGTTATCCCCCGCCTGGAAGACCTGCGGGACTTAGGGGTAACGGCGGTGGAGCTGATGCCGGTGGCGCAGTTTCCGGGGGGGCGCAATTGGGGGTACGACGGCGCCTGCCCGTTTGCCGTCCAGGTCACCTACGGGGGGCCCGACGCCCTGAAACGCCTCGTGAACGCCTGCCACCGGCGGGAGCTGGCGGTCGTGCTCGACGTCGTCTACAACCACCTCGGCCCCGAGGGAAACTACCTGGCCGAGTTCGGGCCGTACTTCACCGACCGGTACCGGACGCCGTGGGGAGCCGCGCTCAACTTCGACGGTCCCGGAAGCGACGAGGTGCGGCGGTACTTCCTCGAGAATGCCCTCTCCTGGCTCACCGAGTTCCGGTTCGACGCCTTGCGGCTCGACGCGATCCACGGGATCGTGGACGAAAGCGCCTACCCGTTTCTCGCGGAGCTGGCCGACGAGATACGAAAGCTCGCCGAAAGGACGGAGAGGAAGGTGTACCTTATTCCGGAGAGCGACCGAAACGACGCCCGCGTCGTCACCCCGGGCGATCGGGGGGGGCTGGGCCTCTCCGCGCAGTGGAACGACGATTTCCACCATGCCGTGCACGCCCTGCTGACCGGGGAGAGGAATGGATATTACCGGGACTTCGGCCGCCTCGAGCACCTGGCCCGGGCGTATGCGGACGGCTTCGTCTACGCCGGGCAGTACTCGTCGTTCCGCCGCCGCCGCCACGGCAACTCGTCGCGCCACGTGGCCGCCCGGAAGTTCGTGGTCTTCACGCAGAACCACGATCAGGTGGGCAACCGCCTGGGCGGTGAACGGCTGGCCTCCCTGGTCCCGTTCGAGGCCTTGAAGCTTGCGGCGGGAGCGGTCCTTCTCTCCCCCTACCTGCCTCTCCTGTTCATGGGAGAGGAGTACGGGGAGACCGCGCCGTTTCTCTATTTCGTCAGCCACTCGGACCCGGCCCTGGTCGAGGCGGTGCGGAGCGGGCGCCGAAAGGAATTCGCCGCCTTCCGGTGGGAGGGAGAGATCCCGGACCCGCAGGACGAGGGGACGTTCGCGCGCTCCAGGATCGCCCCCCGGCCCCCCGAAAGCGGGCGGGGGAGGACGCTCCGGGACTTCTACCGGGAGCTGCTGATGCTTCGGAAGGACCATCCGGTCCTGTCCAGCCTGAGCAAGGAGGACATGGAGGTGACGGTCTGCGAGAACGAGAACGTGCTGCTCGTGCGCCGGTGGAGGGGCGGCGGCCAAACGGCGGCCTTCTTCCATTTCGGCACCGGGCCGGTTTCCCTCGCGCTGCCCCTTCCGCCGGGGCGGTGGGAGAAGCTCGTCGATTCGGCGCATGAGCGATGGGGCGGAAGCGGAAGCGCGGTCCCCTCGAGCCTTCGCTCGCACGGGAGCGTCGCGCTGTCGCCCGCGCCCCGGTCGTTCTCGCTGTTCTCAAAGGCGTGAGTCTAAGGGGCGCGCGATGGAACGCTACGTCTGCATCCATGCCCATTTCTACCAGCCCCCCCGGGAGAACCCCTGGCTCGAGGAGGTCGAGCTCCAGGATTCGGCCTATCCCTACCACGACTGGAACGAGCGGATCGCCGCCGAGTGCTACGCGCCCAACGCCGCGTCCCGGGTCCTGGGCGACGACGGCCGGATCGTCGACATCGTGAACAACTACGCCCGGATCAGCTTCAACTTCGGCCCGACGCTCCTGTCCTGGATGGAGAAGAAGGACCCCGCCGCCTACCGGGGGATCCTCGAGGCGGACCGTGCGAGCCGGGACCATTTTTCGGGGCACGGATCCGCCATTGCGCAGGCGTACAACCACATGATCCTCCCGCTGGCGAACTCCCGCGACAAGCGGACCCAGGTCCTCTGGGGGCTCGCGGATTTCGAGCGGCGCTTCGGGCGCAAGCCGGAAGGGATGTGGCTCCCGGAGACCGCCGTGGACCTGGAGAGCCTGGACATCCTGGCGGGGGCCGGGATCCGGTTCGCGATCCTGGAGCCGCAGCAGGCGCGCCGCGTGCGCAGGAGGGGGAGCCGCGAGTGGCAGGACGTCACGGGCGGCCGGATCGATCCCAGGATCCCGTACAAGGTCCGGCTCCGGTCGGGTCGGTCGATCTGCGTCTTCTTTTACGACGGACCCGTCTCGCGGGCGGTCGCCTTCGAGAGGCTGCTCGACAACGGAGAGGTCTTCGCCAACCGCCTCCTGGGGGCGTTCGGCGACTCGCGGCTGCGCCACCCCCTCGTCCACATCGCCACCGACGGCGAGAGCTACGGCCACCACCACGCCCACGGCGAGATGGCGCTGTCCTACGCCATCCATCACATCGAGTCGAACCGGCTCGCGCGGATCACGAACTACGGGGAGTACCTGGAGAGGCACCCCCCGGTGCACGAGGCGGAGCTCTACGAGTTCACTTCCTGGAGCTGCGCCCACGGGGTGGAGCGGTGGCGCAGCAACTGCGGATGCAGCTCCGGCGGCCACCCGGAGTGGAACCAGGAGTGGCGCCGGCCCTTGAGGGAGTCCCTGGACTGGCTGCGCGACTCCCTGGCGGCCTCATACGAGAACGCCGGCCGCGCCGTCTTCCGGGACCCGTGGAGGGCAAGGGACGACTACATCGACGTGATCCTCGACCGATCTCCGGAAGTCCGGGAGCGGTTCTTGCGGAAGCACGCCGCCCGGTCCCTTTCCGCCGGCGACGAGACCGTCGCACTGCAGCTGCTGGAGCTCCAGCGCCACGCCATGCTCATGTACACGAGCTGCGGCTGGTTCTTCGACGAGCTCTCCGGGATCGAGACGACCCAGGTGCTCCAGTACGCGGGCCGTGCCGTCCAGCTCGCCCGCGAACTGTGGGAGGACGGAACCGAGGAGCGCTTCCTCTCCCTGCTCGGGTTCGCGCGGTCCAACCTCCCCGAGCACCGGGACGGACGCGACATCTTCCGGAAGTTCGTCAAACCCGCGATGGTCGACCTCCACAAGGTCGGCGCCCACTACGCCGTGAGCTCGCTCTTCGAGAGCTACGGCGACCGGGCGGAGCTGTTCTGCTACCGGGTGGACCGGAAGGACTTCCGCCTTCTGCCCGCGGGAAAGAAGCGGCTGGCGCTGGGGCGGGCGACGATCACCTCGGAAATCACCGGGGAATCGGCCGAGGTCACCTTCGGCGTGCTCCACTTCGGCGACCATAACGTGAGCGGGGGAATCCGCGAATTCCAGGGCGAGGAGGCGTACGAGGCGCTGGCCGAGGAGATCGCGGAGATCTTCCGGGGTGCGGACTTCCCCGAGATCATCCGCGCGGTGGACCGGTACTTCGCAAAAGACGTCTATTCGCTCAAGCTCCTGTTCCGCGACGAGCAGCGCAAGATCCTGGACACGATCCTGTCGGCGACCATGGGCGACATCGACACCGCGTATCGCCAGCTCTACATGCAGAACGCGCCGCTGATGCGGTTTCTCTCCGACATCGGCTATCCTCCGAAGAAGTCGTTCCACGTCGCCGCCGAGCTCGCGCTCAACGGGGAGCTCAAGCGCGCATTCGACGCCGATCCCATGGACATCGAGGCGATCAAGGGGACCCTCTACGAGGCGCAGCAGGCGGGCGTCCCCCTCGACGGCTCGGGCCTCGGCTATACCCTCAGAGGCACGATCGAGCGGATGATGCAGCGGTTCCGGGCGGCGCCGGATGACCTCGACCTGCTTCGCCGGCTCGACGCGGCCGTCGAGATGGGAAACTCCCTCCCCTTCGAGGTGGTCTTCTGGAAGACCCAGAACGTCTACTGGGAGATGCTCCAGACCGTCTGGCCGGCCTACCGGTCCCGGGCGCGCCACGGGGACGACGAAGCGCGGGAATGGGTGGAGCTGTTCGCCTCGCTGGGGAACAGACTGTCCGTGCACGTTTCGGGGGAGTAGGCGATGTCCCCCGCGCGGATTCCCGTCGCCACCTACCGGCTCCAGCTGCACCGAAGGTTCCGGTTCGAGCACGCCCGTTTGCTCGTCCCGTACCTCGAGGCCCTGGGCGTGACCGACCTCTACGCGTCGCCGATCCTCAAGGCGCGCAGGGGCAGCACCCACGGCTACGACGTCACCGACCCCACCCGGCTCAACCCCGAGCTGGGGACCGAAGGGGAGTTCGACGCCCTGGCCACGGAGCTGAACCGCCGCGGGATGGGGCTTCTGCTCGACATCGTCCCCAACCACATGGCCGCGGGCGGCGAAAACCCGTGGTGGATGGACGTGCTGACGCACGGGTCGGCGTCGCCGTTTGCGCCGTTCTTCGACATCGACTGGCACTCCTCGAAGAAGGCCCTCGAGGGAAAGGTGCTCCTGCCCGTTCTGGGAGCGCCGTACGGGCGGGTGCTCGAAAACGGCGACCTGTCGCTGCGCCTCGAGAAGGGCGGCGTCTTCGTGCACTACCACGCGCTCAAGCTCCCCGTCACCGTGCGGTCGACCGGCCGGATCCTCGCCCACCGCATCGAGGTCTTCGAGGAGAACTACGGTCCGGACCATCCGTCGTTCCGGGAGTTGTGGGACCTGATCGCGGCGATCGAGCATCTCTCCGGTCCCGGCGCCGCGGGACCGGTGCATCCGCTCGAGAGCCCGCGGGAGCAGGAGGCGATCCGGGAGAGGCTGCATCGCCTGTACAGGGAACGCGCGGAAATCCGCGCGCACGTCGACGAAAACCTGAGGATCTACCGCGGCGTCAAGGGAGACCCGGCGAGCTTCGATCCGCTCGACCGGCTCCTCGCGGAGCAGCCGTACTGGCTTTCCTACTGGCGCCTGGCCAACGAGGAGATCAACTACCGGCGGTTCTTCGCGATCAGCGACCTGGTCGGCGTGCGGATCGAGGAGCGGCGGGCCTTCGACGCCTTCCATGCACTCGTCCTGCGCCTGGTGCGGGAGGGCAAAGTGACCGGCCTGCGCGTGGACCACATCGACGGGCTCTTCGATCCGATGGGGTACCTGGTCCGGCTTCGGGAAGGCGCGGCGCAGAGTCGGGCGCACCGACGGGACGCTCCCTTTTACCTGGTCGTGGAGAAGATCCTCGCCGCGGACGAGGCGCTTCCCGCGGAGTGGCCCGTCTCCGGAACCACGGGGTACGATTTCTTGAACGCGGTCAACGGCCTGTTCGTGAGCGCCGCGGGGGCCCGCGCCCTTGGGGCGGCCGACGCGCGGTTCGCCGGCGCCGGACCGGACTTCGAGGCCATGGTCCGCGAGAAGAAGAAGCTCATCATGGAGACGCTCTTCGCCGGGGAGATGCATGCGCTCGGACAGCACCTGGGCGGGCTGGCGGAGCGGGACCGGTATGCGCGCGACCTGCCGCGCAAGGAGCTTCGGCAGGCCCTGGTCGAGGTGACGGCGTGGTTCCCCGTCTACCGGACCTACGTCCGGGGATTCGATCTGTCCGCCCGCGACCGGCGGTATCTCGCCCAGGCGCTGCGGGAGGCGGCGCGGCGGGCGACGGAGGCGAGCGCCCCGGTGTTCGACTTCCTGCGGCGCGTTCTTCTCCTCGAAGGCCCCGCGCCCGAGGGGGAGCAGAGAGGGGAGTGGCTCCGGTTCGTGATGCGCTGGCAGCAGGTCACGGGGCCGATTATGGCCAAAGGGTTCGAGGACACCGCCCTGTACGTCTACAACCGGCTTACCTCCCTGAACGAGGTCGGGGGCGACCCCGCGGGGCTGGGCGTTTCCCCGGGCGCGTTCCACCGGCGCGCCGCGGATACGGCCGCGCGCCGGCCGCACACGATGAACGCCACGGGCACGCATGACACCAAGCGCAGCGACGACGTCCGGGCCAGGATCAGCGTGCTCTCCGAGCTGCCGGACGAGTGGGAGAAGCGCCTGCAGGCGTGGAGCAGCTGGAATCGGGACAAGAAGCACCGGGTGGGGAACCGGCTCGTGCCCGACCCCGACGAGGAGATCCTCCTGTACCAGACGCTGCTCGGTGCCTGGCCGCTCGACCCCGAGGAGCTCCCGGCCTTCGCCGGCCGGATCCAGGAGTACATGATCAAGGCGGTCCGCGAGGCGAAGGTCTACACGAGGTGGATCCGTCCCGATTCGGAGCACGAGCGGGCAGTGCGGGCGTTCGTCGCCGCGGTTCTCGCCGACGAGGACGAAGCGCGGTTTCGCGGCGACTTCCTGGCGTTCCAGGCCAAGATCGCGCACTTCGGAGCGCAAAACGCCCTGGCGCAGGTCGTGGTCAAGATCGCCGCCCCCGGGGTTCCCGATTTCTACCAGGGCCAGGAGTTGTGGGACCTGCGCCTCGTCGATCCGGACAACCGCGGCCCCGTCGATTTTTCGCGCCGGCAGGCGGCGCTTGCGGAGCTCGCGCGCCGCGAGGAACAAGGGGGGGCGCTTGCCCTGGCCGAGGAGCTTGTCCCCGCCTGGAGGGACGGGCGGATCAAGCTGTTCGTGACCGCCCGGGCCCTCGCCTTTCGGCGGCGGAACCGCGATCTCTTTCTCCACGGGGGCTACCTGCCCCTGTGGGCGACAGGGGGGAGCAAGGACCACGTCCTGGCATTCGCGCGGAGGCGTGGAGGCGGCATGGCGGTCGCGGCGGTCCCCCGCCTCGTGACGCGGATCTGCCCGCCGGGCGGGTTTCCGCTGGGGCAGGAGGCCTGGGGAGGGCGAAGCGGCCTCGTCCTCCCGGAAGACGCGCCCTCCCGGTTCCGCAACGTCTTCACTGGCGAGGAGGTCCATGCCGCAGGCGCCCCCGGCCGCAGGATCCTTCCGCTCCATGCGGTCTTCCGCCGCTTCCCCGTCGCTCTGCTCGCGGGCCTTCCGCGGTAGTCCGTTCGGCGCGGCGGCCCGGGCCGCCGCGTTTCGCCCGGCGGTACCCGGTGTGCCGCGCATCTGGTACTATGCAACCAAATTCTCAGACCGGGCGGTCTTCCATGCGCGACGCAGCCGTCGGACGCCGGCGGATCCACCTCCTCTTTTCTCCAGGCCGACCGTGAAGAAGGGCGCTTCCGAGCAGCGCCCCTCGGGGAGCGGATCCGAGGAGGTCCGCTTAAGCCGGGAGATGTCCGCCTTCAGCGTCACGATGATCGGCGTCGGGGCGATGATCGGGGCGGGAATCTTCGTGCTGACGGGGATCGCGGCGGGGGTGGCCGGCCCGGGCCTGATCCTCGCGTTCGCCTTGAACGGCGTCGTGACGCTGTTCACCGCGATGGCCTACGCGGAGCTGGGCTCCTGCTTCCACGACGCGGGCGGCGGCTACCTGTGGGTGAAGAGTTCGCTTCCCCACCCCAACGGCTTTCTTTCGGGGTGGATGTCGTGGTTCGCCCACGCGGTCGCCTGCAGCCTCTACGCGCTGGGCTTCGGCGCCTACTTCGGGCACGTTCTCGAAGGCTTCGGGCTCGACATCGGCCGCATCCCGTACCTGTCGCTGGACAAGATCCTGGCCGTGGCCGCCTGCCTGGCGTTCGCGTACATCAACTTCCGCGGTGCCTCCGAGACCGGAAAGGCGGGCAACATCGTCACCCTGGCCAAGGTCTCCGTCATCCTGCTGTTCCTTCTGGTGGGGGGCTGGGTCATGCGCGGAATGCCGGACTGGAAGGAAAACTTCCACCCGTTTCTGCCGATGGGGCTGGGGGCCGTATTCAGCGCGATGGGGCTTACCTTCATCGCCTTCCAGGGGTACGAGGTGATCGCCCAGTGCAGCGAGGAGGTGATGGATCCCACCCGCAGCATCCCGCGGGCGATCTTCTTCGCGCTTCTGATCGTGATCCCGATCTACGTCCTGGTCGCTTTTGTCGCCATCGGCGCCGTCCACGGGGAGGGAATGCCGTCCTGGCAATTCCTCGGGAAGATGAAGGAGCTGGCGATCGTCGCGGCGGCCCGGCAGTTCTTTCCCGGCGGCGGAGTCCTGGTGCTGATCGGCGGCCTCCTGTCCACCGCGAGCGCGCTCCTGGCGACGGTCTACTCGTCCTCCCGCGTGGCGTTCGCCATGGCGCGGGACCACAACCTTCCTCCCTTTCTCATGAAGGTCCACCCCGAGAAGAAGACCCCCCACCACGCCATCGCCGCCTCCGTACTGATCGTCGTGCTGATGGCGGTCGCCCTGCCGATCGAGGACGTGGCCAGCGCCGCGGATATCATGTTCCTGCTCGTCTTCCTCCAGGTCAACGTGACCCTGATCCGGATGCGCAGGACCCACCCGAACTTGAGGCGCGGCTTCCGGGTGCCGCTCGTTCCCGTGATCCCGATCCTGGGGATCGTGACGCAGCTGTTCCTGGCCCTCTACATGTTCGTCTACAGTCCGCTCGCCTGGTTGTCGGCGGGGGCGTGGCTGCTCCTGGGCTTCGCGGTGTACAAGTTCTACGCCTCCCGTACCGAGGAGGAGGCGCTCTCCGTCATCGCCCTGGCCGAGGCGGAGGCCGCCCGGAAGGACTACCGGGTGCTCGTCGTCCTGTTCCGCCAGGAACACGTGCGCCCGCTCATGCGCATCGCCTGCGCGCTTGCCAAGAACTACGAGGGGGAGGTCACCGCGGTCTCGGTGATCGAGGCGCCGCCCAAGGTTCCCTTGGTCCGCTACACCGGGGGCATGCAGGAGGCGCGGACCCTGCTGCGTCTGGGCGAGAATATCGCGGACGAGCAGGGGGTCGAGTTCACGCGGTTCGTCAAGGTCTCCCACCGGCTGTCGTACGGGATCCTTGAGACGGCCCGGGAAGAGAAGAGCAACTTCATCCTCCTGCGCCCGGTGGCCGAGGGCGGGGGCGGCATCATGGACCATTTCCAGGAGATCGTGCTCCTGAACGTCCTCGAGCACGCCCCGTGCAACGTCGGGATCTACCGCGGCGAGCTCCTGGCCGACGTCAAGCGCATCCTCGTGGCGGTGGAGGACACCCCGTCGTGCCGCCTGGCGGTCAACATCGTTCCGGCGCTGTCCGAGGAGCTCCACGTCCCCGTCGCGCTGCTTCGGGTCGTACCCGACTCGGCCCCGAAGGGGGAGGAGCAGGAGGTCTCGGCCTGGATGGACGAGCTGGTCAAAGACCTTCCCCTTCGCGCCGCGCCGGAGAAGGTCGTCGTCCGCTCGGCGGACGCCGTCAAGAGCATCGTCGAGCAGGTGCAGGAGACGGACCTGCTGGTGATGGGCGCGTCGCGACGCGCCGGGAGCATCTCGGCGCTGTTCGGCCCCGACGTGACCGACGAGGTGATGAACAGCGCCTCCGTCCCCGTCCTGCTCCTCAAGCGCTACCAGCAGCAGAAATCGTCCCGGCTCTCCGGGATCCTCACCGGAAGATAAGGAGGCCTTCCATGCAAGACCCTTCCCTCTTGAGCCCCATCCAAGCGATGTGGGAAAAGGCCTGGGAGTTCCTGCCGAACTTCGTCGCCGCCGTTGTCCTGTTTCTCGCGGGCATCGCCATCGCGCTGGGGGTCCGCTTTCTCGTCATCAAGATCCTGAACTCCATCGGCTGGGACCGGTTCGCCGAGAGGGGGTCCGGCCTGCGCTTCCTGGGGGTCGGGGACATCCGGTACCCGCTCTTCGACCTGATCGGGGCGATCGTCTTCTGGGTCGTGATCCTGGCCTTTACCGGAACGGCGGCGCACGAGCTGGGGCTGACCGCCATCGAGCTGCTCCTGGACCGGCTCGTCGGCTTTCTCCCGAACCTCTTCTTCGCCCTGGTCGTCCTGGGACTGGGCGTGTGGCTGGGCGTGCTCGCCGGCCGTTTCTTTCGGGCCTTCGCGGCGTCCGCCAAGATCAGGGAGGCGAACCTGCTCGGACGGGGGGTCGAGTACCTGATCATCATCATCGCGGCGGGGACGGCCCTCGAGCAGCTCCGGGTGGCTACCCGATTTCTGTTCGGCGCGTTTCTCATCACCCTGGCGTCCCTGGGCCTCGCCTTCGGGCTGGGCGGACGGGACAAGGCCAAGGAAATCATCGAGCGCGTCTCGCGCGCCGAGGGGAAGTAGCGGCTGCGCCGCGGGGGAGGTTTGCCTTGGCGGGGCTGGCGGGGAAGACGCTCCTGATCACGGGGGCCAGCCGGGGAATCGGGCTTTCGATCGCCGTCAAGGCCGCGGCCGACGGGGCAAACGTCGCCGTCGCGGCCAAGACCGCCGATCCCCACCCGACGCTCCCCGGCACGATCCACACCGCCGCCCGCGCGATCGAGGAGGCCGGCGGCCGGGCCCTTCCGCTTCAGGTGGACGTGCGCTCCGCCGATCAGGTCGCCCGGGCGGCAGCTGCGGCGGCCGAGACCTTCGGCGGAATCGACATCCTGATCAACAACGCCTCCGCCATCAGCCTCACCGGCACCGTGGCCACGCCGATGAAGCGGTTCGACCTTCTCTTCGCCGTCAATGTCCGCGGGACCTACGCCTGCTCCCAGGCGTGCATCGCCTACCTGCGCAAGGCGAAAAATCCGCACGTCCTGAACCTTTCCCCCCCGCTGGCGATGGATCCGAAGTGGTTCCGGGACCACGGCGCCTACACGATGTCCAAGTACGGCATGAGCATGTGCGTCCTCGGGATGGCGGAGGAGTTCCGGGAGGAGGGGATCGCCGTCAACGCTCTGTGGCCCAGGACGGCTGTCGCCACGGCGGCCTTGGCCATGCTGGGCGGATCGGTCGAGGCAAGGAACTGCCGCAAGCCCGAAATCGTGGCCGACGCCGCCCGCGCGATCGTTCTCCGCGACAGCCGGACGTGCACGGGCAACTTCTTCCTGGACGAGGAAGTCCTCCGCGAAGAAGGAGTGTCGGATTTCACCCGGTACGCGGTCGAGCCCGGGGCCCCGCTTGTCCCCGACCTGTTCGTCGACGCTTAGAGAAAATCGAAAACCCGATTTCCCTGCAGGAAACCTTCGCTTCCGCACAAGGAAAAAGGGGGACCGCGCCGCCACGCGATCCCCCCTTCCCAGGCTCACCAATCGGAGGGAAATGATGAGTATGCCCTTTAGACACACGGGCGCCGGAAAGGTTCCCGGAAACCGAAAGTGTCCGGGGCGTGTCCATCGGACAACGGCGGAGACGACGCTTCCGCCGGAGCCGTCGAGAGGAAGGGAGACACGCCATGACGCACCCTTACGGGATGACAATGCTTCGCCGGCCTCCGGCGGGAGGGGGCAGGTAATGGGTCGCCGCGGGAAGACCCCGTTCCTTCGCCCGTACGGCCCCGTCCTCTCCGGACGGCGCCACGGGGTCCCGACCGGAGGGGCCGGGACGCCTTTTGGGGCGCAATATTCGCCTTGCTGCTGGATTTGCCCGCCGGCGTTCGATATGATTCCTGTTCCCCGCCATTCGCATCCGGCGGTCTTTTCCGACGGAAAACCGCGCGGGATCCGTGAGAGGAAGACGATGAGGTTCGACCCGGACAGGTTCCTGACGCGTTTCGCCGACGCCTTCAACGGGCGCGATCCGGATAAGCTCCGCACCTTTTTTGCCCTCGACGATCCCCGCTTCTCCGTCTTCGAGGACTTTTCCGACGATCTCTTCGACGGCGAGACCTACGGGGTCATCCTGGAGGGCGCGTTCGACGCCACGGGAGAGATGTCGTTCGACCTGCTGCGCTGCGACCGCTTCGGCGACTTCGCCATCGTCCATGCCATCCAGAAGATCGTCGACGAGGACGAGCAGGAGAACGGTGCGGTCGAGGAGAGCGCGAGCCGCGCGACGATGTGGGTGCAGATCTCCGAGGAGCGGGGGCGCGTCCTCGCGGCGCACTTCTCTGCGCTGCCGTCCCACGTCGTTCCGCCGCTCGCTACGGGCACCGGCTGACCTGCTGCCGCGGCAACACCGGTAACGGGAGCCATTTTTTGGCTTGACGCGCACCGGAGGGCGTTCGTCCGGTGGCTGTCCCTGTAACGCCTGCCCGGCCCTCCGGGGGCACCGTTCGCTTCCGCGGCGCTATCCAAAGATGCGTCATGGCAAAGTCCCGCGCGAGATTCGCCCACGTCCTGTTCCGGATCGGCGTCTGGATCAAGGGGCTGGACGGGATCCTGGAGTTGACCGGCGGCACGCTCTTCCTGTTCATCAGCCGGTCCGCTTTGGGCAGGGTCGTCGGTTTTCTCACCGCGCATGAGTTGTCGGAAGATCCGCACGATCTCCTGGCGAACGCGCTGCGACACGCCGTGGAGCATCTCTCGTCGGACACGAAGCTGTTCGGGAGCGTCTACCTGCTCGTGCACGGGTTCATCAAGGTGTTTCTCGTGTGGGGGCTGCTGCGCAACCGACTGTGGGCGTATCCGACCGCAATCGCGTTCCTTTGCGCGTTCGTCGGGTACCAGGTCTACCGGGTGAGCCACCACCATTCCCTCGGGCTGCTGGTCCTGACCGTGATCGACATCGGTATCGTCCTTCTGATCGTCCACGAATACCTGTACGTCCGGCGGGAAAGGAAGTCGCGAGGGGGAGCGGAGGACCTTGCGGCGCGTTGACGCGGTCGGTCCGGTCCAGTATGATACAGGCCTTTTCGCACGCGGCTGCGCCCTTAGCTCAACGGATAGAGCTCCTGACTTCGGATCAGGCGGCTGGGGGTTCGAATCCCTCAGGGCGCGCCAGTCTTTTCCTAAGCCGCGATACGGGGATTCGAACCCAAGGCGCCGCCAAGCGGATAGCGAGGATGAGCCGCCACGGATGGCGGCGGAAAGCGCCGCGGCCGCCGGCGGCGCGGAGGCAGGGATGCCGAAGCGCGAGCCGGTCGAATCCCGTAAGGGCGCGCCAGTCTTTTCCCAACCGAAAAACCTGCCGAGCCGGTCGAACCGCTTCGGCGCGCCCGCTATTCGCTGGCTGGGGGCGAGGCCACCGTCATCCCATGACGCCGGAAGACCTCCGTCATCTTCGCCCGATCCGGGGGGCCGCCTTCGGCGCCACGTATCACCTCGGCAGCTTCCCGGAAGTATGCGGGGCCCATGATCGCGGGGGTGATGACGGCGAGCTGCTTCACGTCCTCGCTGCCGAAGTTGTCGAAGCGGTGCACCGCGCCTCGAGGGATGCACAGCGCCTGTCCGGGACCAACCTTGACGGGCGTACCGTCAACCGTCCAGGTCAGGACGCCCTCGATGCCGTAGAGGATCTCCTCATAGGCGTCGTTCTTGTGAGCCGGCGCCGCCAGTTTCTGCCCTGCGGGCACGAAAACCTCGAAAACCGAAACACTCCCGTTGGAATTGTCGCCTGTGAGAAGGAACCGGATTTCCAGCGGACCAATTTTGATGGTTTCTTCCGAAGGATTCACCCCCGGGGTACGCTGCTGCATGATCGGCTGTTCCTCCCAGAGTGAAGTTCGTCGATCTGTTAGAGGATCATTTCGCGCGAAAGTTTTCTGGAAGAAAGTACGTTGTTCGGAAATGCTTGTTGGCCGATGGTCGTTTGCCCGCAGTCGCGCCAGAGGCGCCACGCTGCCGGGGCGGACGCGCCATCACTCAACTGACCTTGATCCGTTCTATCCAGTGCCCGGTTTCGTCCAAGGTGGCCCGCCACTCCAGACGACAGCGGGATTGATGGGAGAAATACGCTCTCCACGCCGCCGCGCCGGCCTCTGCCGTATCCGACGGCCAGGGACGCCCCGGCTCCGCGGAACCCGTCCGCGGACGTCCTTCCCGAACGGCCCGGCTGACCTTCCCCCGACCCCGGTTCTCGTGATGATTTCTGAAACGGGAGCCATTATAATGGTGCGGATTCGTCACGGCGCTTTCATCGTCGGATCGACGTCCGGACAGGTCCCGTGCCTGACGGTTTGGGGCGTTCCGATTCGGATTTGCGGTATCCTCGTGCTGCTGGCGTCCCTGGTCTCGTTCCTTCCGGCCTGCGCGGTGGAGCAGAGCGGCCACGTCCGGAAGCGGCACGTGATGCTCGAGTATTCTCCGGACGTGCCGGGTGCATCGACGGGAAAAGTCTACGGCGCCACGTTGTCCAGCCGCGGGTGGAACGCCGGAGAGCCGATCCCCGCGGGGAAGGGGCGGATCGTGCTGCTGCGGCCGAGGTCCCCCGACGACGAAGGCGCCGGCCTCGTCTTCCGGATCAACGACAAAGGCGATTTCCTCCTGGGGGTCGGCTCCGCCCTCGCCTGGGACCACCCCGCCGGCACGTGCAAGGTCCGGTTCGTCTCCAGCCTGTCGGTTCCGGGAGGAGAGAGGTCTCTGCCGGGAGACAGGGCGCCGTTCTATATGAGGGTGTCGGAGGGGAACACCTATTGGGTGCTGGTCGCCCAGGGGCGTTCGGGGGCGCCCTTCCTGCAAGCCGTGGAGTACAAGGACGCGCAGAGGGTGATGGCAAACCGTCCTCTGAACA
>CAYWOT010000006.1:0-23273 GCA_964459975.1 uncultured bacterium | reverse complement strand
GGCCTATTTCCACGGGGAGCGGAGGCCGTGCTTCTTCATCTTGTAGGCGACCTGGCGGGGGGTCCAGCCGAGGACGCGGGCGGCCCGCGCGATCACCCAGCCGGCGGACGCAAGCGCCTGCTCGAGCTCCTGCCTCTCCAACGCGCGGAGGTGCTCCGCGCGGGAAGCGGTGGGAGCCGGGTCGGCGGCATTCGCGGGGGACGGAGGACCGTCCTCGGCCCGGGCGACGACGGGTTCCGCCGGGGGTTGGCGCAGGCGGACCGCGCGCGGCAGGTCCTTGGCGGAGACCGTGGCGGAGGTCGCCATCACGACCGCGCGCTCCACGAGATTTTCGAGCTCCCGCACGTTGCCCGGCCACCGGTAGTCGACCAGCAGGTCGAGCGCCTCGGGCGTGAACGAGACCCCCTTGCGGTGCTCGCGGTTGAATCGCTCCAGGAAGTGCTCCGTGAGCGGGATCACGTCGTCGCGCCGGTCCCGTAAGGGCGGCAGGTAGATGGGGATGACGTTCAGCCGGTAGAAGAGGTCTTCCCGGAACCGGCCATCCTCGACGAGCCGCTCCAGGTCGGCGTTGGTGGCGGCGATGATGCGTACGTCCACCGAGACCGTCCGGTTCTCGCCGAGCCGCTCGAATTTCCGTTCCTGCAGCACCCGCAGGAGCTTGACCTGCGTGGGAAGGGGGATGTCGCCGACCTCGTCGAGGAAGAGCGTGCCGCCGGCGGCCTGTTCGAACCGTCCCTTGCGCTCCTCGACGGCCCCGGTGAACGCGCCCCGCTTGTGGCCGAACAGCTCGGACTCCAAAAGCGTCTCGGGAAGGGCCGCGCAGTTGACGGTGACGAACGTGCGGTCCGTCCGGGGGCCCGCGGCGTGGATCGCCCGGGCGACCATCTCCTTGCCGGTGCCGCTTTCTCCCCGCAGCAGGACCGTGGCCCGGGAAGGGGCGACGGAGAGGACCTGGGCGAAGACCTCCTGCATCCGCTTGCCCTGGCCGACGATGTTCTCGATGCGGTAGGTCCGGCGGATCTTCTTCTCGAACTCCTGCCTCTGGCGCTGGAACTCCTCCTGGAGCCGGTCGATCGCCGCGTGCATCTTGAGCGCCTGGCCGATGAGGCAGCCGATGACGGTGAGCGCGCGGGTGTCCGCCTCCAGCGCCTGGGTTCCGGCACGCCCGATCCGCTCCGCGGCCAGCACACCCAGCACCTCGGTCCCGATCTTGATCGGTACGGCGATGTAGGCCAGCGCGGCCGCGCCGCCCCGGCCGTGGGCGCGCGTCTTGTCCAAGAAGGACGGCTCCTGCCGGACGTCGGGAAACGCGGACGGCCAGCCGGATTTCATCGTCTTGCCGATGATCCCCTCGCCCCACACGTAGCGCGCCCGGGCGCGCTCCTCCGCCGTATACCCGGCGCAGACGTCCATCCGGATTTCGCGCGTGCCCGCATCGGGCAGCAGGATCGCGGCGCGGTCGAACCCGAGCAGGCTCTGGAGCGTGCGCAGCGACGTCCCGAGGGCGCGGGGAAGGTTCTGCGTGGACGTCAGGATCTTCCCGACTTCGTAGATGGCGGAGATCTCCGCCTTTTCGGTGGATCTGCGGTCGGCCACGGGTCGATTATAGCGCGGCCGGGCGCGGCGGACGACGAAAGGAAGAACCGGACTCGCAGAAGCGGGGTATAATGCGCTAGACCCTGTTTCGTCCCGCGGCAGGAAGGACCGCCCGTTCGCGCGGTTGTCGCCAAGGGCCGCCTCCTTCCTTCGCGAGCCCGGAGACCGCGAAATGGCCAAGAAGCAGTCGCGTTTCCTGCGGGGGCCGAGAATCCTGCCTCCTCCGGTGGCCCGAGGGATCGGGGTGGGGGCCCTCGTGGACGATCACTTTCTGGCGTACAACGCGGGCAGGCTGCGCGAGGCGGCCAAGCTGTACGCGGAGAAGATGCTCCAGCCCGACGTGACGGTCGGGCTCTCCCTGTCCGGAGCCCTGGTTCCCGCGGGCCTGGGAGCCTCCTGCATCGTGCCGCTGATCCGGGCGGGGTTCGTGGACTGGATCGTCTCGACGGGGGCCAACCTCTACCACGACGTGCACTTCGGGCTCGGGATGCGGATGCACGCCGGCTCTCCGTTCGTGGACGACACGCTCCTCCACGAGGAAGGGGTCGTACGGATCTACGACATCGTCTTCGCCTTCGAGGTGCTCCTCGACACCGACGCGTTCTTCCGACGGGTCCTCGAGGAGGAGGAGTTCCAGCGGGAGATGAGCACGGCGGAGTTCCACCACCGGATCGGCCGCTACGTCGCGGAGCGCGAGAAGGCGCTCGGCTTGGGCGAGGTGAGCGTCCTCTCGGCGGCGCACCGGTACGGGGTGCCGGTCTACACGTCGTCCCCCGGCGACTCTTCCATCGGCATGAACGTCGCTGCCATGCGCCTCTTCGGGAAGGGGACCAGGATCGACGTCTCGGCGGACGTCAACGAGACCGCGGGGCTCGTCTACGCGGCCAAGAAGGGCAAGGGCAAGAGCGCCGTCGTGATCTTCGGCGGCGGATCCCCGAAAAACTTCATGCTCCAGACCGAGCCGCAGCTGCAGGAGGTGCTGGGCATCGCCGAGAAGGGGCACGACTATTTCCTCCAGGTCACCGACGCCCGGCCGGACACGGGCGGGCTTTCGGGGGCAACGCCTTCCGAGGCGGTCTCATGGGGCAAGGTCGACCCGGAGAAGCTGCCCGACGCCGTCGTCTGCTACCTCGACTCGACGGTGGCGATGCCCCTGCTCGCCGCGTATGTGCTGGAACGCGTGAAGAAACGTCCTCCGCGGCGACTCTACGAGCGGCGCGCGGAGGCCGTCGCCGCGCTGGAGAAGGAGTTCCGAAGGAACTATATCGCCTGGAAGGCCGGGGGGAAGTGGCGCCCCCAGCATTAGCCCGCATTTCTCGCCTTTGATTCGTAGCGAGGTGGTGGAGACGGGCGTGGAGCGAGGTTCCGTCCGCACGGGACACAAAAGGGGGAACCGAGCTCCGAGGCGGGCGCCGACGCTGCCTATGGATGGGCGAGTGCCGCGGGCGCACGGATGCGCAGGAGCGGCGCGGGCAGGAGGAAGCCCGCCGAGGCGGCCGCGACGACCGGACACGACGTCCGGGCGGGAGCGGCAGGGCTTGCGACCGAGGGCACCGCAGGCGTAGTCGACACTACGTCTAAGGATGCCCGACCGAGCGCAACGCGTCGCGGATGACGGCCATGGATGGCCTAACGTCGGCGGGAGGCACGGATGCCGGAGCCGACGGCCGCCGCCGCAGTAGAAGCCTGGTGAGAAATGCGGGCTAGGGGGCGGGAAGGGCCAGCAAGAGCTTCCCCGCCGCATAGGCGTCGCTCTCGGCGCGATGGAAGGCCGCCGTGATCCCCAGGCGCGCGCAGAGGGCCGCGAGCGAGTGGTCGCGGAACAAGCCGGTGCGGTGGGCGAGCGCAAGGGTGTCGACGACCGGGTTGGGCGGCCATTCCCCGCCGGCGAGCCGGGCCTCCATGCGCAGGAACGACAGGTCGAACGGCGCGTTGTGGAAGACGAGCGTGTCGTCGCCGACGAAGGCCACGATCCGGGGGAACAGCTCGGCGAAGGTGGGGGCTTCGGCCACCATGGCGGTCGTGATCCCGTTGACGGCGAACGCCCCGGCGGAGACCGGCCTTAAGGGGTTGACGAGCGAGACGAAGGAATCGATCACCGTGCCGCGCAGGAACCGCAGCAGCGCGATCTCGCACACGCGGTGCCCGTCCCAGGCCGAAAGCCCCGTGGTCTCCACGTCCGCCGCGACGTACGGGAATTCGGCCAAAGGGGTCGGGTCGGTTCTCATACGCTCCATTATAGCCGCCGGTGGAACGAGACGGCCCGGCCCGGATCGTTCCCGCGCGAAACGGCGCCCGCGCGCCGCGAACGGGCGCGCCTAAGGGCATCGGTGGAAAAGGAGCCGGCCGTGAAAAGGTGGAAATGCACCGTATGCGGGTACGTTCACCACGGCGACGAGCCGCCCGAGAACTGTCCGGTCTGCGGTTCCCCGAGGGAGAAATTCCGGGAGCTGTAACGTGAGCGGCCGGCCGGAGGCCGTGGCTCTCGTCACCGGGGGCGCGCGGCGCATCGGCGCCGCGATCGCGCGCGGGCTGGCCGGCGAAGGGTACGCGGTGGCGGTCACATACCGGGCCTCGCGCCGGGAGGCCCTGACACTCGCGCGGGAGCTCGGGGGCAAGGCGTTTCCGCTCGACCTGCTGCGCCCGGCGCAGATCCCGCGCCTGCGCGCGGCGGTCGAACGGGCGTTCGGCCGCCTGGACGTCCTCGTCCACAATGCCGCGGTCTTTCCCCGCATGCCGGTGGGACGGATCGGAGCGCCCGGGTGGGACGGCATCTTCGCGGTCAATCTGCGGGGCCCGTTCCTCCTGACGCAGGCGTTCCTGCCGCTTTTGCGCGCCGGCGGCGGGGGAGCGGTCGTCTTCCTGGGGGATGCCGGGGCGGCGAAGCTTTGGCCCGCCTACCTGCCGTACTGCCTGTCGAAACTCGCCCTGGGGCACCAGGCCGCCGCCTGGGAGAAGGTGCTTGCGCCGACCGTCCGGGTCGGGCTGATCAAGCCGGGCTTCGCGCTGGCGCCCCCGGGCTTCCCGGAGGACGAGTGGCGCCGCCTGCGCGCCCGGGGCGGTGTCCGGGGGCCGGCCACGGCCGCCGGTGTCGCCGGCGCGGTATTGAAATTTGTTCGCCGTGGACGATATAATTTCCCTTGCTCGCCATGACCCCCTGAAAAGGAGAGACGGGATGACCAAGTGGAGATGCAAGGTGTGCGCGTACGTGTACGATCCCGCCAAAGGCGATCCCGAAAACGGCGTAGCGCCGGGGACTCCGTTCGCGAGCCTCCCCGACGACTGGTGCTGTCCGCTTTGCGGAGTGGGCAAGGAGGAGTTCGAGGAGGTCAAGGAGTAGACGGGAGGAACGACCGATGGAACCGGTAACGCTTGCGCCGAACGTCCACTGGGTGGGGGTCAAGGACCCCGGCTTGGCCGTCTTCGATATCGTTATCCCGACGGAGTTCGGGACCACCTACAATGCGTATCTCGTCCGGGGGACCGAAAAGACGGCCCTGATCGACTGCGTGAAGCGCCCGTTCGCGGAGGAGCTGTTCCGCAACGTTTCCCGCTTCCTGCCGGTCGAGAAGATCGACTACATCGTCGTCAACCACTCCGAGCCGGACCATGCCGGGGCGATCGTCGATCTTCTGGCGCGGAACCAGACGGCGACGGTCTATCTCTCCCGACCGGCGAAGGCGTTCGTCGACAACCTCGTCAATGCCGGCTATCCGTTCCACGTCGTCGAGGACAACGAGGAGCTCGCCTTGGGCGGGAAGACGCTCCGGTTCCTGCACGCCCCGTACCTGCACTGGCCGGACACCATCCTCACGTACCTCGTCGAGGACCGCATCCTTTTCCCGTGCGACTTCTTGGGCGCGCACTACTCCACGCCGGAGTGCTTCAACGACGAGCTTGCCGAGCCGGAAAAGGCCCGCAAGGCGTTTGAGTTCTACTACAGCACGATCATGCGCCCATACAAGGAGTACGTGCTCCAGGCGTGCGCGAAGATCCGGGAGCTTCCCCTCTCGATGGTGGCGCCGTCGCACGGCCCGATCCTCCGCGCGGATCCGCTGTCCTACGTTTCCTGGTACGAGGAGCGCGCGTCCATCAAGGCGCGCACAAAGGAGACGAAGGTGGCCATCGCCTATGCGTCCTCGTACGGGAACACGCTGGCCATGGCGGAGAAGGTGGCGGAGGGTGTGCGGTCGGCGGGGGTCAAGGCGGCGCTGCTCAACGCCGTCGAAGTCCCCATGGGAGAGATCATCGACGAGTTCGAGACCTCGGCGGGATTCCTCATCGGAACGCCGACGCTCAACGCGAACGTCCCTCAACCGATCCTCAACCTGATCGCGAACCTCGTCGTGCTGAACGTGAAGGGGATGCCGGCCTCGGTGTTCGGATCGTACGGATGGAGCGGCGAGGCGATCCGGACCGTCCGTGACATCCTGACCTCGATGCGGCTCAAGGTCGCCCCCGAGCCCATCCGCTTCCGGATGACCCCGTCCAGGACGGATCTGGACGCGTGCGTGGCGTTCGGGAAGCAGTTCGCGGAGATCGCCCGGAGGGGCGCCGCCTAGGCGGCGCCCCTCATTCCTTCGGAGGGACGCCCTGGCGGCGGACCTCCCGCTCGGCCTCTTTCCGGAGGTCCTTTCCCTTCTCCTTCGCTTCGCCGCGGATCATCGCCTTGCACTCTTCGCAGATCCCGCCCTCGAAGACCTTCTCTTTCCCGCACACCATGCAGCGCCGCTTCGTCTCCGTCCCCATGGCTCCTCCGGAATCCGGCGACTTCCGTCCTTGTCATATTATCCTACAGGAGGGTCCCGACGAAATGCGCCGGGAAGAAAGGAGAAGGGGCGATGAGCCAGAAACGGCCGGGCCGCATTCCGGAGAAGGCGCGCCAGGGCCTCGTCCTCGTCCTGACGGGAGACGGGAAGGGGAAGACGACCTCGTGCCTGGGGATCGCGGTGCGGGCGGTCGGATACGGGATGCGCGTCGCGATGATCCAGTTCATCAAGGGGTCCCTGCATTACGGCGAGCTCGACGGCGCGACGCGTCTGGCCCCCGAGTTCGAGCTGATTCCGATGGGGAAGGGATTCGTCGGGATCCGCGGGGACACGCTGCCGTTCGAGGAGCACGCCGAGGCGGCGAGGAAGGCCCTTGCGGCAGCCAGGAAGAAGATGCTGTCGGGCCGGACCGACATCGTCATCCTCGACGAGGTGAACGTCGCCCTGCATCTGAAGCTCCTCGATCTCGCCTCCGTCCTCTCCCTCATCCGGGAAAAGCCGCCGGCGGTCCACCTCATCCTCTCGGGCCGCGACGCGCATTCGGAGGTCATCCGCCTGGCGCACCTGGTCACCGAAATGCGGTGCATCAAGCACCCCTTCGAGCTGGGGTTCGAGGCGGAAAAGGGCATCGACTACTAGCCCCGCGAGGCCGCCTTTAGGCCCCTAGGCTTGCGGGGGGCGTCCTAAGCAGCTCCGTTCGCGACCTGGCGCCCGCTCACTGCCGGTTCCGCTCGACGAGCGGCATCCCCGCTCTGCGGGGATGCTTCCTTCCTCGCTCCACAGGCCGCTGCTTAGGAACCCCCCGCTGCGCCTGACGGGACCTAAAGGCGCCCAATAGGACACCGGGGACATTCCCGGCTGTTCTCTTTTCCTCAGGCTCAGGAGTGTCCCCCGTGTTGCCCGAAGCCCGCCCCCGCCCAAGGGGGGTGCGCAGCTCGTTTCGGGACAGCAAGATGCGGTTCCATCAGCAGACAGGAAGCCGGGGGAGCGGATGGCTCGCTGCAGGGGAATTGCCGGCGGAGCAGCCGAGGAAGGGGGGGCGCAGTGAGGTTAAGCGCAGCCGTGCGGGTTCATCGCGCGGCGAGCCACGAACGGAGTCCCCCCTCCGAGGATGCGCATAGCCGGCAACGGTCCCGTGACGAGCGTGAAGCAAAAGGGAAGGCGTCCGCTCCCCCCGAGCTTCCTGCCTGTCGGAGAACCTCGTGTGGACGGGGACACGCCCGAGTCGGGGAAAAGAGAACAGCCGGGTATGTCCCCGGTACCCGACCCGCTAGCGGAGCCGGTCGAGCAGCGAGGAGCCGTAGAGAAGCCCGAAGTAGTCCTGGGTGTTGCGGATGTAGACCTTGACGCCGCCGGCCATGTTTTCGCCGGCGAGCTCGCCCTGCTTGAGCGCGCTGCGCCAGCCGAAATTGATCCGGCTTTCGCGGCGGTTGATGTCGAAGACCTCCGCGCAGTCGCCCGCGGCGAAGATGTTCGAGACATTGGTTCGCAGATACTCATCGACGAGCACGCCCGTGCCGACCTTCACGCCGCTTCCTTCCAGGAAGTTGACCGTCGGGAGCCGCTCGGTGGCGACCACGATCAACTGGCATCGGATCTCCTCGCCGCCGGAGGTGTAGACGACGTACGTGCTTCCGTCGACGTCGATGGCGTCGGCGATATCGGTTCCCTCCTTGACCACGACGCCGTTGTTGCGGAGCCGTTCGGTGGCCTTCACCTCGATCTCGCCGGAGATCGGATTCCCGAACCGCGGGAGGCCGGGGTTGAGCCATACCACCTGCTGTCCCAGGCTGCGCACCGCCCGAGATGCTTCGAGCCCCAGGTACCCCGGGCCGAAGACGACGGTCACGTCGGAGCGCAGGGCCCGTGCCTTGATCCGGAGCGCGTCCCCGAGGGAATTGAGCAGCAGGAACGACCCCGGGACGGCCATGAGGCCCAGCGGAACGATCGGCCGCCCCCCGGACGCCACGCACAGGAAGTTGTAGGTCTCCTCGGACCCGTCGGAGAACAGGATCCGGTTATGTGCCGCGTCCACTCTCCTGGCGCGTTTGCCGGACAGGACCTTGATCCCCCGGTCGGCGAGATCCTTCCCCTGGGGGTCGGAGATCGCGGCGGAGTCGGTCCGCCCCGCGATGAGGTCGGCGAGGTTGGGCCGGATGTAGGGGGCGGCGAACTCCTCGGTGGCGAGGACGACCTCCGCGTCCTTTTCGGCTTTTCGGGCGGCCTTCGCGGCCGCCACCCCCGCCGGACCGCTTCCGAGGATGAGGTGGCGCATGGGAAAAGTCCTCCCTGGAAGAATTTTTTGCCGCCGTATCTACGTATCTACATCGTACCTGAGGAGGACGCGGAAATGAAAATCGAAATCGACCATTCCTTACGACCGGCGCACCTTTCCCATATCCATGACGGCGAAAAGTCGATGCCGATGGAGAACTTTCTCCTCCCGACCACGGAGGGGGACAGGAGCCGCAACTTCGTGTACAGGGTCGCCGAGAACGTCGGGCGCCTTCTGTACAGCTTCTACCTCAACTCCCGGGGGTTCGAGGAATCCGGGATGCGGGGGATCGTCAAGAAGTGGTCGCCGAGGACATCCGCGACGGCCGCATCGCCGGGTCCGCGAAGGTGGCGCGGAAGGTGATGTAGCGGCCGGCCTTCTTTTCCTCTTCCGGGGCCGGGCCGGTATACGGTAAGGTAGCAAGGACGCCTCTTGGGACTCCGTTCTTCGTCTTGTCATTTGAGGGAAGCAACCGCATGCCGGCTTGGATCCTTCTTCTGTGCGCGATCGTCGGGCCGTTCGCGTTTCCCCGGGCCGCACGCGCGGAACCCCTATATCCCCTCGAAATCCTCTCCCCCACGACGACGCCCGCCGGGGTGCACCGCTTCCGGCTGGGGCTCCGGTATGCGGAGGGGGAGCGCCTTCTCTTCCAGCAGACCGACTTGCATCGGCGCGAGTTCCACCTTCCCGAGCTTTCCGTGGCCTTGGGCTTCTCCCACAACATGGAGGTCCTCGTGCGCTATCCCTTCCTGTACCTCAAGGAGGAGGGACGGGGGTGGGATTACGGATCGGGGGACGTCCGGCTGGACTGGGACTACCGGCTCTGGCAGGAAGGCTCCGTCGTACCGGAGACGGCGCTTCACGTGGCGGTGAAGCTGCCGAATGCCGACAACGTGAAGGATTTCGGCACGAACGAGACCGACTTTTTCATCGGAGCGCTGTTCGCGAAGCGGTGGGGCAGACTCACGCTGCTGCTGAACGCCGACCTCGGCCTGCTGGGAAATCCGCGGACGACCGAGCCGAACCAGGATGACGTCCTCCTCTACAAGGCCGGCGCCGTGTACCCCGTCTCTCCGACGGTCCGCGCAGGGTTGGAGCTGACGGGGACGGAGTTCAGCCACCACTGGAACGACCGGCGTCTCCTGCGGGCAGGGTTTTCCAAGACTTGGGGGAAGATGACGGTGGACGTGGGAGCGGGAACGGGCTTAAACGACGCCTCGGGGGACTTCGAGGTACGCACGGGCATCTCCGTTCCGCTGGGCGGGCGAGAGGCTCCTTAGAGGCGTTCCGGCTCGGCTTCCGCGGCGGCCGGGGCATGGGCGGCGAAAGCCGGCGGCACGACGAGCCGCACCCGGACATCGGTCATCTCGAAGCGGACCGGGAGCGGACCCAGGTACTCGCCGTCCACCTGGGCGGCCGAAGGGATCCGGGACCGGACGAACACCGAAGGGGTCTCCCGGATCAGGACGTCCCCGGATCCGGCGTGTGTTCCGCGCCAGACGTTCCAGACGAACCGCAGGATCGCCAGGCGGCCGAGGCGGCGAAGGACGATCAGGTGGAGCGCGTCTCCCCGGAGATCGCCCGAAGGCGCCATGGTCACGCCTCCGCCGTACAACTTCCCGCGGCACACGATCAGGGCCTGGGCCTCGAGGCGTTCCTTCCCCGGCAGCTCCGCCCAGAGGGCGGGCTGCTCGCGCAGAAGGTGCCACGCCCCGGCCGCAAGGTACGCGCCGATCCCGAAGTAGTGCTTCCCGCGGGCGCCCATCCGCTCCACCACTTCGGCGTCGAAGCCCGCGGAGCCCAGCAGCAGAAAATGCCGATCCCCCGCCCGGGCGAGCCGCACCGCGATCGTCCGTCCGTCGGACAGGAGCGAGACGCATCCCTCGACCGACTTCGGCAGCATGAGCTCCTTGGCGAAGACGTTGCCCGTGCCGTGGGGCACGGCCAGAAGACGGGTTTCCGATCCGGCGACCCCGTTGACCGCTTCGTTGAGGGTTCCGTCTCCTCCGACGACGACGACGGTCTCGCAGCCGGCGTGGGCGGCTTCCCGCGCGAGGAGGGTGGCGTCGCCGGGGCGCGCGGTCTCGCGGATCTCGAACGGCGTCCGCGAGGCGGACAGGGCCTTCCGGACGAGCGTGATGTTGCGGACCCGCTTCGGCCCCGCCGTCGGGTTATGGATGACGCGGATCATGATGTACAGGATTATAGATGGTTTCCCGCGCCTGCAGTGTAGGATATCGTAGGAGAATGAACATCCCGTGTTCGGGAGGGAAAACCGTCCGTCCGGTGGTCATCGCGCACCGCGGGGCCTCCCGCCGGGCCTTGGAGAACTCCCTCGAGGCGTTTTCGCTGTCCCTGTCCGACCGCGCCGACACGATCGAGCTCGATGTGAGGCTGTCGGCCGACGGGGTGCCGGTCGTCCTGCACGACGACCGGACGGGGCGGATTGCCCGGGAGAACCTGTCCGTGGCCCGCTGCAGCGCCGCGCGGCTCCGGAGGGTGCGGCTCAAGAACGGGGAACCCCTCCCGTTTCTCGCGGATGTCCTGGACTTGATCCGCGGGGCGGTCCCCCTTCAGGTCGAAGTGAAGGCGGCCGGGGGCGCCGCAGAAGCGCTGCGCGCGATCGACCGGACGCGGTATGCCGGGGAGGTCACGCTCTCTTCGCGTCTGCGGGAAGAGTGCCTCGCGGCCCGGGCCTCCCGACCGGCCGTCCCGTGCGGGCTGGTGACGGGCCGTCCTTCGGCGTCCGACGTCGCCTTCTGCCTCCGGCATTCCCTCTCCTCGATCCACCCGGACCACCGGAGGCTTTCGGCCCTCCGGATCCGGAAGATCCGCGAGGCGGGAGTCCCCTTCGTGCCGTACACGGTGGACGACGAGGAGCGGTTCTTTCGCCTCGCCGCGTGCGGGGCCGCAGGCGTCTTCTCGAACCGGGCCGAAGAGCTGCGCGCGGCGTGGCGCGAGCGCTTCCCCGGCGGGGAGTGAGCGGGGTCCCGGCGCCCCAAAGAGCACGCCGTAAGACCAGGGAGACGCGGATGGATTGCCGACGAACTCGAACGACGACCGGATCGATGGGTCGGGCCGTCGCACTTCTTGGGGCATGGGTGCTGCTGTGCGCGGTGTCCGCCGTGGCCGCTTCGCTTCCGCTGCAGGAGCTCCAGAAGGGCGACGCGGTCCAGGACATCGCGTTCGTGGGCTTGACGGCGGACAGCGCGGCGCTGTCCTCGTTCGCCGGGGAGAAGGGGCTGATCGTCATCTACTGGTCGACGTCGAGCGCGGCGTCGCCGGAGATGCTCCAGTTCGCCGAGAAGGAGCTGCGCCGGTACGCGGAACACGGGATGAACCTGCTGGCGGTCGATGCGGAAGCCCCGGAGATGCGGATCGAGGATCTGTCGGCGGTCCGCGCGCAGGCGGCGAAGATGGGGCTGTCCTTCCCGGTGGTCCTCGACGCCGCTCGCAAGGGGTTCGATGGCGCCGGGATCGAGCACGTCCCGACCGTGCTCGTGCTGGACAAGGATCTGCGGATCGTCGACGCGTTCTCCGGCGTGTCGCCCGCGGTCCGGGCCGCGATCGTCGAGAGCGTGGACTCTTTCCTCGGGTTCGGTGTCGAGGCGGCGCGGGAGAAAACGGATGCGCTCCCGGCGCCGCGGCCGAATTCCGAAGGCGCGGTCGAAACACCGTCTCCCGCGCCGCCCGGGCCGTCTCCCGCGCTTCCCGTCGAAGCGCCGCCGGCCGCCGGAGGTCCGTCTTCCGTGCCTGCCGTGGGAACGCCGTCTCTCGATGGAGGGGCCGACGGAGGTTCCTAGACCCGCGCCGTCCACTATCGTCCGAGGGCTCCCGCGTCGATGTATTCCTTGGCGGCGTTGACCGCGGTCGCCGCTTCGCCCGCGCCGGCGGAAATGAGGAGGATTTTCCCGGGATAGGTCGCGATGTCGCCGGCCGCGTAGATCCCGGGCATGTTCGTGGACATGTCGGTGGCGACCTCGATCCCGCTGCCCACCAGGGTGAGGCCCCACTGCCGGAACGGCTCCAGGTTGGTCAGCATGCCGATGGAGAGCACGATCACGTCGACGTCGATCTGCTCCTCCTTGCCGCTGCGCTCGTTCCAGATGACCGCCCCGGTGACGCGGTCTTCTCCCAGGACCGCCTTCAGCGCGAAATACGGGAATTTCACTCGCACCCGGGAGGCAAGCAGCCGGTCGACCATCGCCTCGTGGGCCTGGAACCGGTACATCCGGTGGGCGATCGTGACCTCGGCGGCGACGTCCTCCAGGGCGAGCGCCCAGTCGACCGCGCTGTTCCCCCCGCCCACGATGAGGACCTTCTTCCCGCGGAGCGGCTCGAAGGACGGAAGGTAGTAGCAGATTCCGCGGCCCTCCAGGTCGATCAGGTGGGGAATGTCGAGCTTCCGGGGGACGAACGCCCCGCATCCCGCGGCGATCACCACGGTCTGGGAGTAATGAAGGCCTTTCGGGGTCGACAGCTCGATCACCCGTTCGCCCCGGATCCGCATGCCGGTCACCCGTTCGCCGAGGACGACCGTGGGGCCGTACTGCATTGCCTGTTCCGCGAGCCGGGAAGCCAGGTCGCGGGCGAGGATCTTCGCGTGGCCGGCGACGTCGAAGATCTCCTTCTCCGGATACATGGAAATCAGCCGGCCGCCCGTCTGCGGGTACGTTTCGATGAGCTTGGTGCGGCAGTCGCGCAGACCCGCGTAGTACGTCGCGTACAGCCCCACGGGGCCGGCGCCGACGACGGTGACGTCGTACAGTTCGGACTGGAGGACCATCGGCATCCACTATAGCAGTACGGCGCGGCGCGGCCATTCCTTTTGTTGGCCGGTCTCCCCCCCCATGGTATAGTTCCGAAAATCACCGGAACCGACGGGCGGGGGATTTCCGATGGTGCTGCAGCACCTGCCGAAGGCGTGGAAAAGGGGGACCGATTTCCTCGGCACCCGGTACGCCATCCTTTGCGGGGCCATGACGTGGGTGTCCGAGGCGAACCTCGTTTCGGCGATCTCCAACGCGGGCGGGTTCGGTGTCATCGCGGGAGGGAACATGCCGCCGGAGATCCTCGTCGAAGAAATCCGGAAGACCCGCGCCGGGACGAATCGCCCCTTCGGCGTCAACATGATCACCGTGGCGCCCAATTTCCGGTCCCACATCGAGATCGTGGTCCGCGAGAGGGTGCCCTTCGCGATCTTCGCCGGCAGCATCCCGTCGGGAAAGGACATCGAGCAGGTCAAGGCGTCCGGAGCGAAAGTCCTGTGTTTCGCGCCCGTGCTGTCGCTCGCCAAGCGCCTGATCAAGCAGGGAGTGGATGCGCTCATCATCGAGGGGAACGAGGCCGGGGGACACATCGGTCCCGTGGCGACGTCGGTGCTCGCCCAGGAGTTCCTTCTGAGCATCCGCGAGGTGCCCGTCTTCGTGGCGGGCGGCATCGGCACCGGAGAAATGATCGCACAGTACCTGTCCCTGGGGGCGGCCGGAGCGCAGCTCGGAACTCGGTTCGTGGTCGCCGAGGAGTCCATCGCGCACCCCCGCTTCAAGGAGGCTGTCCTCAAGGCGCAGGCCCGCGACGCCATGCCGACCTCCCAGTTCGATCCCTCCCTCCCCACCATCCCCGTGCGCGCGATCATGAACGAGGGGACCCAGGATTTCAACCGGCTTCAGCTCGATCTCGTGAACGAGGTGAAGAACGGACGGCTGTCGCGCGAAGAAGGCCAGGTCAAGCTCGAGGAGTTCTGGGTCGGCGCACTGCGCCGGGCCGTGATCGACGGAGACGTCGACCGCGGGTCGCTCATGGCCGGGCAAAGCGTAGCGTTCGCGAAGAAGATCGAGCCCGTGGCCGACATCATTGCGGAGCTTGTCGGCGCGGCCGAGCGGAAACTCGCGGAAATGTCCGGAAGCGACGGCACCGGCTCCTCCCCGCTTCCCCCCGGCGTTCCGATCCACTAGCCCCGCAAGCAGTACCACTCCCGTTCCTGCCGCCCCAACTCGCTCGCACCACCCCCTTGCGCGGGGACGTCCCCGTTGCGGGCTAGAGCACGAGGATCCGCAGGCCCCAGTAAATGAGGACGGTGACGGCCGCCGTCGCCGGGATCGTGATGAGCCACGAGTTGACGATGGCCAGGATGACCCGCAGGTTCAGGGCGGCGATGCCGCGCGCCATTCCCACCCCGATCACCGAGCCCACGAGCGTATGGCTCGTGGAGATCGGCATGCCCAGCTTGGAGCACATCAAGACGGTCGTGGCGGTGGCGAACTCGGCGCAAAACCCTCTCGACGGCGAAATGGCGGTGATCTTCCGGCCGATCGTCTCGATGACGCGGTACCCCCAGGTGGCGAGTCCCACCACGATGCCCAGGCCCCCGATGGTAAGCACCCATAGCGGGACGGGGACCTTCATCGCCAGGTCGCCGGTCCGGAACACCGAAACGATGGCGGCGAACGGGCCGACGGCGTTGGCGACGTCGTTGGCCCCGTGGGCGAACGCCACGCAGCATGCCGTGGCCACCTGCAGGTACGAAAAGAGCCTTTCCACCTGCGCGAAGGCGTCCGACCGCTTCCGCGGGCGGATTGACATCTTCCGGGTGAGGAGGATCTTCATGGCGAGGAACGCCGCGACGCCGGCGCCGCCGCTGATCGCCAGGGCCCGGTACAAGGAGACGTTCAGGCTCAGGTTTTTCAGGCCCTTGTAGAGCATGGACAGCACGATCACCGCAGCCACCGGGAAGATGAGGACCGGGACGATCGTTCTCGCCGCGCGGACCGGGTTCCAGCGCGTGAGAATGGTGCGTTTGACGAACGTGAACGTTAGCCAGCCCATCAGCCCGCCGGCCAGGGGGGAGAGTACCCAGCTCAAGACCACCGAGCCCAGGGTTCCCCAGTGCACGCCCGAGAGTCCCCCGACGAGGAGCCCGAACCCCACGAGCGCGCCGACGATGGAGTGTGTGGTGGAGACCGGCAGCCCCAGGAACGTGGCGACGTGGAGCCAGATCCCCGCCGCAAGAAGGGCCGCGAGCATCCCCAGGACGAACAGCTGGGGCTGGCCCGTGAAGACGTCGGTGGAGATGATCCCCTTTCGGACCGTTTCCGCGACGTGGCCGCCGACGAGGAACGCGCCGCCGAACTCGAACACCGCGGCCACGAGGACGGCCTGTTTCATGGAGATCGCATGGGAACCCACGGACGTGCCCATTGCGTTGGCCACGTCGTTGGCGCCGATGTTCCACGCCATGTAGACGCAGGCCGCAAGCGCGGCCCACCACACCCAGGGATCAAGGATCGGCATGACGCCCTGCTACTTGGAGAGGAACAGGCGGAGGCGGTTTCCCACCTTTTCGGCGCCGTTGGCGATGTCCCCCACGCACTGGAAGACGCGCATCCACAGGACGATGTTCAGGGCTCCCAACTCCGGTTCCAGGGTCAGGAGCTTCTGCAGGAGATCCTGCTGCTTGAGATCCGCGGAATGCTCCATCTCGCTCAGCACAGAGATCATCTCGATCAGCTTGCCGGCTTCGGCGCCGCCGAAGGAGGCTTCCACGAGCTCGTCGAGCTCCCCGTTGATCTTGGCGTACTGCTCCACGGTCAGCATGACCTGGTCCAGGAAGGTCCAGAACGGCTCGCGCATCGATTCGGAGAACGGCAGGTTCTTCATCCGGTAGAGGACCGCCACGTCCTCGGCCACGTCGCTGATCCGGTCCTGGAACCGGAGGATGTCGAGGAGGTCGGTGCGGTTCACCGGGGTAAAGATCGTGCTGGGAAGGTCGCTGCGGATCTGGTTCTTGATCTCGTCGGCCTCGAACTCCGCCTTTTCGACCTGGTCGGTGATTTCGCAGATCCGGTCCTGGTCCTCCTTCTCGATGGCCCGGAAGAGATCGGGGATCAGGCGGACGCAGTCCATGACCTTGGCCATGTGGTCCTGCAGAGGGCCGAACGGAGATTTGGCGAACAGTTCGAAGATGGTCCGCCTCATGGCGTTTCCCCTTTCCGGTCGTGGAATTCGACTAGCATCTTAGCAGGAAAGGGAGGGCGTGTGGACGGGGACGCTCCCGAGTTGGCATGAGGAGAACAGCCAGGAGTGTCCCCGTCCACAGGCGTGTCCCCGGTGTACAATACTCCCGGAGGTGCGTCATGATCCGGAAGATCGAGCACATCGGGGTGGCGGTACGGAGCCTCTCCGACGCCATCGCGTACTACCGCGGCGTCCTGGGGCTCGAACTGGTGGGTGTGGAGGAGGTGGACGAGCAGAAGGTCCGCACGGCGGTGTTCCGCGTCGGGGAGAGCACGATCGAAGTCCTCGAGTCGACTTCGCCCTCCGGACCGGTCGCGAAGTTTCTCGAAAGGAACGGCGAAGGGATCCACCACCTGTGCTTCCGGGTGGACGATGCGGCGGCCGCCCTCGCGCACGCCGGGGAGCGGGGAATCCGCCTGATCGACGAGACGCCGCGGAAGGGCGTGTCCGGGATGCGGATCGGGTTCCTCCACCCGAAGTCGACGTTCGGCGTGCTCACCGAGTTCGCGGAAGGGACGGACGGACGCGAATGAGTCACGGTGCGCCGTTTCGGGGGCGGCGGACGCTTCTCCTGTGCCTGCACCAGCACCAGCCGGTGGGCAATTTCCCTTCCGTCCTGCAGCAGGCGGCCGACCGGTCGTATCTTCCGTTCCTCGAGACCCTGGCTTCCTTCCCGGCGATCCGGGTCACGCTCCATTACTCGGGATTTCTCCTCCGATGGATCCTCGCCAACCGCCCGGACGTTTCGAGCCTCCTGGGCGAGCTCGCCGCGCGGGGCCAGGTGGAGATCCTGGGCGGCGGGATCTACGAGCCCGTGATGCCGCTCCTTCCGGAGCGGGACCGAAAGGGGCAGATCCGGGACCTGGCGGAGCTCGTCGGCAGGACGTTCGGGAAACGGCCCCGGGGGATGTGGCTCGCGGAGCGCGTCTGGGAGCCGGGACTGGCCGCGTCGCTCGCCGCCGCCGGTGTCGAGTACCTGCCGCTGGACGACTTCCATTTCAGCCGGGCCGGACTCTCGGGCGAGGAGCTCGACGGGGTGTACCTGACCGAAATGAACGGAGCGACCGTCCGCCTCTTCCCCGGGAGCGAACGGCTGCGGTACCTGATCCCTTTCGGCGATGTCGAGGAGGCGCTGCGGGCGATCGAGCGGATGACCGCCCGGGATGTCCCCTACCCGGCGGCGATCCTGGCCGACGACGGGGAGAAGTTCGGCATCTGGCCGGGCACGCACCGGACCGTGTACACGGAAGGATGGCTCAGGCGCTTCTTCGAGGGGATCGCGGCCCGGGACGGGTGGCTGTCGACGATGACCCTCGGGGAGTACGCCGACGCCGCCCCTCTGCGGGGAACCGTGCACCTTCCCTGCTGCTCCTACCGCGAAATGGGGGAATGGGCGCTGCCGCCCGGCCGGGCGGCGGCCTTCGGCGTCCTGCTCCACGAGCTGCGCGCCGGCCGGCATTCCGAGCTTGCGCCTTTTCTGCAGGGGGGGACCTTCCGCGGCTTCCTGCGCAAGTACGCGGAAGCGAACCAACTCCACAAGCGGATGCTGTGGGTGAGCGGCAGGGTCCGGGCCGCGGCGGAGAAGGGCGGGGGACCGGAGGCGCGCGAGTTCCTCTACCGCGCGCAGTGCAACGACGTGTACTGGCACGGGATCTTCGGCGGGCTCTACCTCAATCATCTCCGGGACGCGGCATACGGCAACCTGCTGCGTGCCGAGGCGGCGGCCGACCGCGTTCTGCACGCGGGCCGGGCCGGCTGGACGGAGGCCGTGACCGGTGACCTCGACGCCGACGGCGGGGAGGAGGCGCTCCTGAAGACCGAGGACCTTACCCTTCTCGTGCACGGGCATGACGGGGGCGCGATCACGGAGATCTCCCTGCCCCGGCATGCCGTCGCGCTCTCGCACGTCCTGACCCGGCGGGAAGAGGCGTACCACCGTTTGCTGCGGGACGGCGCGCGCGGACCGGACGGGCATGCGAGCATCCACGATCTGCTGGCGCTCAAGGATCCGGGTGCGGCGGGCGCGCCTGCCGTGGACTCCTGCCAGAGGGCGTCGCTCCGGGAGTTCCTGTACCGCGAGGAGGATGCGGTCGAGGAGATCCTCGTCGACCGGGCTGCGCCGGTCGGCGCAACGGCCGGGAAAGAGACGAAGAAGGCGATCACCCGGAGCGGCGAGGGAATCCGCCTCTCCATGGACGTCGGGCTCGCGGAGGGAGACCCGGACCTGTCCCTTTCCAAGGTCCTCTTGCTTGGGGGCACGGGGACGCGGTTCGACGTGCGGTACCGGGTGCGAAACGGCGGCAGCCGAGCGTTCCGGGGACGATTCGTGTCGGAGTGGAATCTCAACTTCCTGTCGGGAAGCGGGCCGGACCGCTGGTACGAGGGGACCGGGGCGACGGACGAGGAACTGTCCGCGCGTGGCACCGTCCCCGCCCTGCGGTGGTTTCGCGTGGTCGACCGTCTCCGGAAGATCGCCGTCGAGGTGAAATCGGAGCGGGATTTCACCCTCCTGCGGTACCCGGTCGAGACCGTGTCCCTCTCCGAATCGGGAGCCGAGACGATCCACCAGGGAATCTGCCTGCGGCTCCTGTATCCGCTTTCCTTGAAGCCCCGGGAGTCGGACGACTACTTCCTGGCCTGGGCCGTCTTTTCGATTGCTTCCTGAAAAGCGAATGGGTATGGTGTAGCCATTTTGAACCGGTGGGAAGCCGTCCCACGAGGAGGGAGAGCGATGAGAGGATGGAAAGTCCTGGCCGTTCTCATGCTGCTGCCGTTCACCGCCGTTCCCGCGAGCGCAGGGGGATTCCGGCTTCCCGAGGCGGGCGCCAAGGCGATGGGAATGGGATTCGCCTTCACGGCGCAGGCGAACGACCCGTCGGCGATCTACTTCAATCCCGCCGGGATCGTCCAATTGGAGGGACAGAACGTGATGGTCGGCGTCACGTACGTAAGGGAGAACGGGGCGACGTTTACCGGCGCGACGCCGCTGACGGGCGGCGCGTCCGTATCCGAGACGCAGAAAGACCTGGACTTCTACCTTCCCAACGCGTACTGGACGCGCAAGGCGTCGCCGAACCTGGCGTACGGCGTCGGGATTTTCGTGCCGTTCGGCCTGGGCCAGGAGTACAAGAACAAGAATGCGAGCATCTTCCGGAACCAGATCACCAAGATCGACCTGTTGACGGTCGTCGTGAACCCGACCCTTGCGTGGAAGGTCAACGACATGCTGTCGATCGGGGTGGGAATCGACTTCATGTACGGCACCGCGAGATTGGAGAAGACCCCGGTCAGCGCCGCGCTGGGAGGCAACCTCTACAATTCGAGACTGGACGGAGACGGGACGGCGTGGGGATACAACGTCGGCCTCCTGCTGAAGCCGTCGAAGAGGGTGAAGGTCGGATTCTCCTTCCGGAGCCCGTTTACCCTGGATATCAAGGACGGCGACGTGAAGATCCGGGATATCAACGGTCCCACCTCCGCCACCTTTTTCGGGGGGGCGACCTCGTTCGACACGAAGGGATCCACGACGCTCCACATGCCTGCGACCGCGACGCTCGGGGTCGCCTATGTCGCGGACCGATTCACGCTGGAGGCGGACGCCGACTGGACCTTCTGGCATAGCTTGAGCACCCTGGACATCCTGGTCCGGGATCAAATACCCCCCGTCCTCGTGGACACCTTCTCCGACAAACATTGGAAGGACGTGGTGGCGTTCTACGTGGGAGGCGAGTACCGGGTGACCGAACCGCTGGCGCTGCGGCTGGGCTTTCGGTACGATCCCACCCCCGTCCCCGCCGAGACGATGGGCCCCGAGCTTCCCGACGCCGACAAGCTCTACTATTGTGCGGGGGCGGGGTACACGTTCCGCAACTGGACCGTGGATTTGGCATATATGTATGTCCAGCGGAAAGATCGGACGGTCAGCAACATTCGTCCCGAAGGATCGAATATCGTCGGTTTCGACGGCGAGTGGTCGGGCGATGCCCACCTGGTGGCGCTTGACCTCGGGTACCGGTTCTGACCGGCGCCTCAACCGGACCATACCAGGCGGAAGGAGAGGGATGCGATGAAGAACCCGAAGGCGTCGAAGGCGTTGATGGAGATGCTGAACCAGTCGATCGCCCGCGAGCTCCAGGTGTCGGTGCAGTACCTGTGGCAGCACGTGCAATGCACCGGCGTGAAGGGGTTCGCCGTGCGGGATGAGCTGAAGAAGATCGCAATTGCCGAGATGAAGCACGCGGAGGCCATTGCCGAACGCCTCGTCTATCTGGGAGGGAAGCCCACCACCGCGCCGGAGCCGATCCGCGTCGGCGCCACCTTGAAAGAGATGATCCAGATCGACAAGAAGGACGAAGAGGGGGCGATCGCGCTGTACCGGAAGGTCGTCGAGACGGCCCGCAAGGAAGGCGACGAAGTCACGAAGAAGCTCTTCCGCGGCATCCTCGCCGACGAGGAGGACCATCACAACACGTTCGAGGGGCTGCTCGAGGACCTGTAGCAGGTGTGGACGGGGACGCTCCTGAGAGACGGGGACACTTCCGAGGCGGGAAAAAGAGAAAAGCCGGGAATGTCCCCGCTTAACAGCCAGGAACGTCCCCGGTGCCGGCCAACACCGTCATGCCGCCCCATAACGAGCTGCGCACCCCCCGCGAGCGAGGGGCCCCGGCGGCCCGTCGACGGAAGGCGGCTGCGGGCGGCGTCGCGCCGGCTCCTCGCATGGTTTGCGCGGTCTGCGAGGGAGATGGAGTGGCGGCGCACCGACGACCCGTATCGGATCTGGGTGTCGGAGATCATGCTCCAGCAGACGCGGGTGGAGACGGTGGCTCCCTACTATCGGCGCTTCCTCGCGGCGTTTCCCACCGTGTCGGCCCTGGCTGCGGCATCGTCGGAACGGGTGCTGAAGCTGTGGGAGGGGCTGGGCTACTACTCGCGGGCGCGGAATCTCCATCTCGCCGCCCGGCGGATCGCGCGGGAGCACGGCGGGCGCCTGCCGGACGAGCCGGCGGCGCTGGCGGCGCTGCCGGGGATTGGCCGATCCACGGCGGGAGCCATTGCGGCGATCGCCTTCCGCCGCGACGCCGCCATCCTCGACGCCAATGCCGCCCGGGTGCTCGCCCGCCTCGTCGGCGTTACGGAAGATCTTTCCCGCTCCGTCGCCCGCCGGCTCCTGTGGGACGTTTCCGCCGGGCTGATCGCTCCGGGGACGGGAAGGGAAACCGCGCTGGCCCTGATGGACCTCGGCGCGACGGTATGCATTCCCCGGCGCCCCCGCTGTCCGGACTGTCCCCTGCGTTCGCTCTGCGATGCACTGCGCTTTGGGCTCACCGAAGCGATTCCGGCGAGGCGCGCGAAGGAGGTCGTGCCGCACCACGAGGTCGTCGCGGCGTGGATCGAGGACAGCCGGGGCAGGGTTCTCGCCGGCCGGCGGCCCGACCGCGGGCTGCTGGGGGGACTCTGGGAATTTCCCGGCGGACGACGCCTTTCGGGCGAATCGCTTACGGAGACGCTTCGAAAACGCGTTCGGGAGGAGTGGGGGATCGATCTTTCCGTCGGGACCCGGATCGGCTCGCTTCCGCACGCGTTCAGCCATTTCCGGATCACGTTGCACGCGTATCGGTGCTCTCTTACGGGCGGGAATCCGAGGCCGGATCGGCCGTGGCGCTGGTTGTCTGCGGAGGAGCTCGCCCGGACCGCCTTCCCCCGGGTCTACCGGAAGCTGATCGAAACCGCAGCGCCGCCCGTCAGAGGCCGGCGAGCGCCTTCTCGATCGTGTTCACGTGCACCATTTCGAACGCGGAAAGGTGGTCGAAGATCCTCTTGATCTCCGGGTTGTGCTCCTTCGAAGAGGCGTTGTGGTACAGGTCGAACGCCTCCTTTTCGAGCATGAGCGCCATTTCGAGGACGCCCTTTTTGGTCTTCAGCGATTCGATCCTGCCGAGGAGTTCCTTGTGGGTGTCCTGGATCATCTCGTCCATGTCGGGAAGGCCTTCGCGGACCATGATGTCCTTGTAAGGCGCCCAGCACTCCGACCGGACGCTCCGGTCGTAGGTGTCTTCCAGCGTGAGAAAGTGCGCCTTCTCGTCCATGGCGAGGTTGTCGAGCACGGCGCGAAGGCTCTCGTCCCCGATCTTCTTCGACGCCTTCCGGTAGAAGACGTACGCGGCGAGTTCGGACTCGATGCCCAGGTTCAGGAACTTGAGCGCATCTTCGCTGACTTCCATCGATGCATCCTCCGGGTGAAGTGGGGTGCTTCGGACACCAGGATATCTATAACACAGACCGCCGGGGACATTCCCGGCTTTTCTCGCTTTCCCCGGGGACGTTCTTGGCTTTACTCCTTATCCCGACTCAAGAGCGTCCCCGGTGTACGCACGGCCCACGGCCGCGCCGGTCATACGCTTCAGCTGCCCCCGTAGCCGATCGTGACCTTGTCTCCCTCGAGAATCACCGGGACGTCGCGCCGCCCCTTGGTGACGGCCGTCATCTCGGCCATCGCCCCGGGGTCCTGCCGGACGTTCCGGTAGACCACGCGGTAGCCGCTTCTCTCGTACTCCGTACGAGCGTTGGCCGTATACGGTCAGGTGTCCTTCCCGAAGATCGTCACGCTGCGCTGCACG